>NZ_JARWKX010000003.1:0-271655 GCF_047445895.1 Rhizobium sp. BR 249
GGCTTTGCCGCAACCGAAGTGCTCTACAATGAGGCGGGTGCCGTCATTGGTGTCGCCACCGGCGACATGGGCATCGAGAGGAACGGCGAGCCCGGCCCGAACTATACCCGCGGCATGGAACTGCTCGGCAAATATGTGCTGATCGGCGAGGGCGTGCGCGGTTCGCTCGCCAAGCAACTGATCGCCAAGTTCGATCTGCAGAAAGACCGCGAGCCGCAGAAGTTCGGCATCGGCATCAAGGAACTCTGGCAGGTCAAGCCGGAGAACCACAGGCCGGGCCTGGTGCAGCACTCCTTCGGTTGGCCGCTCGGCATGAAAACCGGCGGCGGCTCCTTCCTCTATCACCTCGAAGACAATCTGGTGGCGGTCGGCTTCGTCGTGCATCTGAACTACAAGAACCCCTATCTCTACCCCTTCGAGGAGTTCCAGCGCTTCAAGACCCATCCGGCGATCCGCGGCACCTTCGAGGGCGGCAAGCGGCTCTCCTATGGCGCTCGCGCCATCACCGAGGGCGGCTACCAGTCGGTGCCGAAGCTCACCTTCCCCGGCGGCGCGCTGATCGGCTGTTCGGCCGGTCTGGTCAACGTGCCGCGCATCAAGGGCAGCCACAATGCGGTGCTGTCGGGCATGCTGGCGGCCGAGAGGATCGCGGCGGCGATCGCGTCAGGCCGCAGCCATGACGAGGTCGTCGAGATCGAAAACGAATGGCGCCAGGGCGACATCGGCAAGGACCTGAAGCGGGTGCGCAACGTCAAGCCGCTGTGGTCGAAGTTCGGCACGGCGGTCGGTGTGGCGCTCGGCGGTCTCGACATGTGGACCAACACGCTGTTCGGCTTTTCCTTCTTCGGCACGCTGAAGCATGGCAAGACGGATGCTCAAAGCCTGGAGCCGGCGGCCAACCACAAGCCGATCGCCTATCCGAAGCCGGACGGCGTTCTGACCTTCGACCGTCTGTCCTCGGTGTTCCTGTCGAACACCAATCACGAGGAGGACCAGCCGGTGCATCTCAAGGTGAAGGACATGGCGCTGCAGAAGCGATCGGAGCACGACATCTATGCCGGTCCGTCGACGCGTTACTGTCCGGCCGGCGTCTATGAGTGGGTGGAGAAGGATGGTGAGGAGACCTTCGTCATCAACGCCCAGAACTGCGTCCACTGCAAGACCTGCGACATCAAGGATCCCAACCAGAACATCAACTGGGTGCCGCCGCAGGGCGGTGAAGGTCCGGTCTATCCGAATATGTAAGGCGGATTGTCGTCACAGCCGGCAATTTTCATGGGGCTGACGCCTTTGTGATCGCCGGCTGAAGTCCGTTGTTAGCCGTTCGTTAACCATAATTTCCTTAGCTTGCGACATCGTGTTGACGCACTAAGGACACATTTATGACGATCTCGCGCCGGGGCTTCCTGATTGCTCTTCCTCTTTTTGTCGCCGGCTGCTCTTCGACCGGCTTGAACAGCCAGACGAACTACGCCGCGCTTCCGGACGAAAAATTTCCTCTGAAGCAGGTGCCGATCGACAAGATCAAGCCGGAGCTTCGCCGTCAGGAAGTGGCTTACGAAACCAACCACGCTGCGGGCACGATCGTCGTCGATACGCCGGCGCGTCGTGCCTACTATGTCCTCGGGGGCGGCCGGGCGATGCGCTACGGCGTCGGTGTCGGCCGCGAAGGGCTGGCATTTGCCGGTGACGCTTATATCGGGCGCAAGGCCGAGTGGCCGAGCTGGACGCCCACTGAGAATATGCAGCGCCGCGAAGAGCGCTATCGCAAGCTTGCCGGCGGCATGCCGGGCGGCCCGAACAATCCGCTCGGCGCACGGGCGATGTATCTCTATCGCGGCGGCGGTGACACGCATTTCCGCATTCACGGCACCAACCAGCCGCAATCGATCGGTCTCGCCATGTCGAGCGGTTGTATCCGCATGATGAACCATGACGTGATCGACCTCTATAGCCGCGTCGAAGTCGGCGCCAGGGTCGTCGTCATCCAGGCTTGAACGACCAAGGCGGGCTCATTGAAAAAGCCGCCGCAGCGATGGCTGTCGGCGGCTTTGGCCTTTGCGGCTGACGCTGGTACGTCAGTGTCGGCGTGAGGCAATCCCGGTCGACAGCGCCACGCCGAGGCCGGTGATCACGGCGGCGCTGATTTCGCTGATGCCGATCGCTTCGCCAAGCAGGAGGCCGCCGCCGAGTGTGGCGAGAACCGGTGTCAGCGCCGTGAAGGCGGCGGCCTGCGTTCCGCCGAGGGTGCGAACGGCCGTGCCATAGGCGACCATGGCGACGAGACCGGAAAGAATGCCCTGGCTCAAGACCTGCAGGCCGATTTCCGGAAGCGGGGCCTGCGGCAGCGAAACGCCGAAGACGAGGGCGAGCACGGCCATGATCAGGAAAGACCAGACGGCGATCAGTGCGCTGGCCTGAATGGCCGTCAGGCCCGAGCGGCGGAAAGCATGGGTATAGCTTGCCCAGAGCACGGCGCCGGCCGGCAGCATGACGAAGCTCGTCCAGGGCAGGGAGGCATCGGCAAGGCTGCGGGCCAGCAGGATCATCACGCCGCCGACGATCGCCACCAGCCCGGCGATGCGCGTCACATCCGGCCGTTCCCGAAACAGCAGAATGCCGATCAACGCGGTGGCAAGCGGCATGGAGCCGCCGAGCAGGATGCCCGAAGAGGCGGCCGGTGTGGAGTGGATGGCAAGTGTCGTCACCAGGAAGAAGACCGCGCCGCAGCCGGCGACCATGATCGCCAGCAGATAAAGCGGCAGGCCCTTCGGCAGCAGGCCCATGCGAAGCCAGACGGGCGAAAGTGCCAGCGCCGGAATGCCGAAGCGGATGAGGCCGATATCGATCGAGCCGAGTGACGTCGCGGCGCTGTGGCGGGTTGCCAGAAACCAGGTCGCCCAGATCAGCACGGTGATGGTGCCGGCTGCATAACCAAGGGTCTGCGAAGGCGATTTGTCGTTTGAAAATGCGATCGTGCTCATCGTCCTAATCCTTTCCTCCATCCGGAGCCTGTCCGGTTGAAAAGAAGATTAGCGCCGGAGGCCGGGGCATGTCCTTGCTATCTGTGGCTGGAAAATCGTGCTATACGCAATCTTCTGCCAAACGATGCCGACGGATATCAGGAAAATGCCAAATCTCGATAAATTCGATATCGCCATCCTGAAATGCCTGCAGGAGGATGCGCGGGCTACCAATGTCGAGATTGCCGAAAAGGTGAACCTCTCGCCGTCGCCCTGCCTGCGCCGTATCCGCAATCTCGAACGCTCCGGTATCATTCGCGGATACACCGCCGATATCGATCGCAAGGAGGTAGGCCTCGGCCTGACCGTTTTCGTCGAATTCAAGGTGGTTCAGCACAGCCGCGAAAATTCCGAGACGCAGCAGAAGGCGCTGCTCGCCATCCCCGAGATCGTCTCCTGCTTCCTGATCTCGGGCACGGCCGACTTCCTGGCCGAAGTGGTGGTGGAGGATCTCGCCGCCTATGAACGGCTTCTGACGGAGACGCTGCTGACGCTGCCTAACGTCAGCGACATCCGCTCCAACTTCGCCATCCGCAGCATCAAGACGCATGGCCCATTAAAGCTGCCCGAGGGAAGATAAGTTCCTAATACTTTCCTGCTGGTAAAAACCCCTCCCCACAAGGGGGAGGGGCTTAAACTGCCGCACCCGCATTCCAAATATTTGACCTTTCGGGGGTAGTGAGACGGTGCCCCAAGTTAGTCCCTCCCCCTTGTGGGGAGGGGTTGGGGAGGGGTCTTTGGTTCTATAGCAGCGTCCCGCTGAGAATGAGCAGCGCCACCGAAAAGTAGATGACGAGCCCGGTGACGTCGACCAGCGTGGCGACGAAGGGGGCCGAGGCGCTGGCCGGATCGAGCCGCAGCTTCTGCAGCACGAAGGGCAGCATTGAGCCGCAGATCGAGCCGAAGGTGACGATCCCGATCAATGCGGCAAACACCGTGATGGCGACCATCTGCCAGTGCGGGCCGTAATCATAGAGCCCGGCCGTCTGCCAGAAGACGATGCGGATGAAGCCGACGAGGCCGAGGATCGCGCCAAGCACGATGCCTGTCGGAAGCTCGCGGAAGAGCACCTTCCACCAGTCCGAAAGCTTCAGCTCGCCGAGCGCCAGGGCGCGGATGATCAGCGAGGTCGCCTGCGAGCCGGAATTGCCGCCCGAGCTCATGATCAGCGGGATGAACAGGGTCAGCACCACGGCCTTTTCCAGCTCGCCTTCGAAATGCTGCATGGCGCTTGCCGTCAGCATCTCGCCGAGGAAGAGCGCGGCGAGCCAGCCGGCGCGCTTGCGGATCATGCCGGCGAAGCCAATCTTCATGTAGGGTTGGCCGAGCGCTTCCATGCCGCCGAACTTCTGGGCCGCTTCCGTGGTGTCCGAGATCATCGTGTCGATGACGTCATCGACCGTGACGATGCCGAGCATCTGCCCATGTTCGTCGGTCACCGGCAGAGCGAGCAGGTCGTGCTTGCGGATCAGGCGGGCGACGTCTTCCTGCTTCATCAGCGGATCGGCCGAAACCGGAGCGCCTTTCTGAGCGACCGTGAGGATGGAGGCATCCGGCTCGCCGGTGATGAGGCGGCGCAGCGTCACCACATGCATCAGCGCATGGCTGACCTCGTCGAGCACATAGATGGCGTAGACGGTCTCGCGCGAGCGTTCGACCTGGCGCACATGGTCGAGCGTCTGGGCGACGGTCCAGCTGTCGGGCACGCTGACGAACTCCGTCGTCATGATGCCGCCGGCCGTGCGCGGCGGATAACCCATCAGGTGCTGGATCGCGATGCGAACCGGCTCGTCGAGGCTGGCGAACAGCCGGGCGCGGGTCTCGCCGTCGAGTTCCAGCAGCACGTCGGCGACGCGGTCGTTGGACATGCCGTGCAGCAGCCGTGCGGCATCCTCGGCGCTGACCAGCGCGAGGATCTCAGCGGCGTTGCGAAGCTCCGGCCGGTCGAGAATGTTGACCGCATAGTCGAGCGGCATGCCTGATAGCACGCGGCCGGCATCCTGGACGGTCAGCGCGTTCAACGCATCGACACGTTCGGCGATCGTTGCGCCGCGGCTGTTGTTGATGAAGGCACGGGCGGCATGGCCTGCCCGCAGTGGGAAGCGATTGATGTTCATAGGCTCGCCTTTCCGTCGATCCGCCGTAGCGTCCCGAACGGGCGAGCCGACAGGAGTCGGTCAGCGCACGAGGGCCGCGTACGGCAAGGGCAATCGACTGCTACTGTCGCTTGGCATCGTTAAGATGGCTCCGTTGAAATCCGTGGCCGACGGCTGTCGTTCACGTATCGAGGTAGGTGGTCCCGAACGCGGAAAAAGTCAAGCAGGGTAAATGCTTAACGCCAGAATGTCGCACCCCCGCAGTGCAGGTGGAGATGCGTTAGGCGGCCTGCGCGCTCCGGCTGCGGCGTTCGAGGCGCAGCGAAGCCGCAAAGACGAAGAGGCCGAGGAAGGACAATGCGGCGCCGACATAACCGGTCGCGGCAAAACCGTAACCCCAGGCGATGACGAGGCCGCCGAGCCAGGCGCCGATCGCATTGGCGATGTTGAAGGCGGAATGGTTGGAAGCGGCGGCCAGCGTCTGCGCATCGGCGGCGACATCCATCAGCCGCGTCTGCAGCGCCGGGCCGGCGGCGAAACCGCAGCCGACGAGGAAGACCGAGAGGCCGAGCATATAGGGATTGGCGGCGGTCAGCGCGAACATGGCCAGCACGGCGATATTATAGACGAGCGAACCGCCGATCGTGCCGAGCAGCGACTTGTCGGCGAGCCACGAGCCGATGAAATTGCCGGCATTCATGCCGACGCCGAAGAGAACGAGCATGATAGGAACCGCGCTTGCCGGCAGCATCGCCACCTCGGTCGTCGTCGAGGCGATATAGCTGAACATCGCAAACATGCCGCCGTAACCGACGGCGGCGATGCCGAGCGTCAGCCAGACCTGAGGCCGGCGGAAGGCGCCGAGTTCACGTAGGAAACTCGCCCCCTCGGAAACCCTGTCCTTCGGAACATAGAACCAGATCAGCGCCACTGTCAGCAGGCCGACGATGCCGACCGACAGAAATGCCACCCGCCAGTCGAGCGACTGGCCGAAGAAGGTCGTCAGCGGCGTGCCGAGAAGGGTGGCGACGGTGAGCCCGAGCATGACGCGCCCGACCGCGCGTGCGCGCCGATGCACCGGCACCATCGAGGCGGCTACGAGGGCCGCGACGCCGAAATAGGCGCCATGCGGCAGGCCGGTGACGAAGCGCAGGAAGGTGAAGGTCTCGAATGTGGGCGCCGCGGCGCTCGATATGTTGCCGGCGGCAAAGACCAGCATCAGCGTCAAAAGCAGCGTGCGGCGCGCCATCTTCGCGGCGAGCACGGCGATGACGGGTGCACCGACGACGACACCGAGCGCATAGGCGCTGATGACGTAGCCGGCCTGCGGCGTCGTGACCGAGAAGGTGTCGGCGACATTGGGGAGCAGTCCCATGATCGCGAATTCGCCGGTGCCGATGCCGAAACCGCCGCAGGCGAGCGCCAGCTGAACCAAAGCCACGGTCGTCGCCGACGGCAGCTCGTCATCCGGCTGGGTTCGGATGGAATCGTTGATGGCGATCTCACTCATGAGAGTTCCTCGGGAGGCTTTTCTGCTTGGCATCAGCCCCTGGCGCAGGCGCTGCGGCGAGGCGATCGGGACAAATGGCGGGACGTGGAGACGATCTCTCCGATATCTGATCTATCCGTAATGTACCGGCAGGCGTCGAGTGCAATTTTCGCAGTGCAGCGTCCTGCTATGTGCATATATCAGTTGCAATATTTGCATTTCTGTCATCTCTGCAGGGAAGCTGCGGCGCTTGAAATCGCTGATACCGCAACCATCTCAGGGGCAAAGGCAGGATTGTTTCCGCGCCAGAGACAGGAACCCTCATGAAGCTTGTAGGCTTTTTCAATCGCGACGGCGGCACCTTCCGGACCACCGATATGCTGGCTTATGAGAAGAGGGCGGAGGCGGCCTTTCGGGATGCGGGACATGATTTCGATGCCATCGTTTTCTCTGGCAAGGAAATCATTCCTGCCATGGAACGGGCGGCCAAACGAGACGATATCGACGGCATCGTTGCCGGCGGCGGCGACGGGACGATTTCGGCGGCGGCGTCGATCGCCTGGAAAAACGGCATTGCGCTCGGTGTCGTGCCGGCCGGCACCATGAACCTCTTTGCCCGTTCGCTGCGCGTGCCGCTCGATATCTGGCAGGCGCTCGATGTGCTGGCATCAGGCGAGATCGACAATGTCGATATCGCCAGCGCCAACGGCCGGCCCTTCATCCATCAGTTTTCGGCTGGCCTGCATGCCCGCATGGTGCGCTACCGCAATTCCTACAGCTATCGCTCGCGGCTCGGCAAGATTCGGGCGAGCACGAAGGCGGCCCTCGGCGTGATCTTCAATCCGCCCGAGTTCGAGGTGGAGTTCGAGGCGGTCGGCATGCGGGAGCGCCGCAGGGTCTCGGCGATCTCGGTCTCCAACAATCCCTTCGGTGAGAATGCGCTGCTTTACGCCGACAATCTGAGAAGCGGCGAACTCGGCTTCTATACCGCAAATCCGCTGAAGCCCCTCGGTGTCGCCCGTCTCGCCATCGACATGCTGCGCGGCAAGGTCCGCGAGAATGCCGACGTCATGGTCATGCACCCGGCGGAAGTCCACCTGCATTTCCCGAAACTGCGCTCCAAGGCCAATTGCGTCATGGACGGCGAGTTGCTGCCGCTCGCACGAGACGTCTCGATCCGGCTACATCCGGGCGAGTTGAAGGTTCTCGTCAAGCAGGGGCTCGCAGCCCAGGTGAATGCCGATGAACGCCGCGAGCCTGCCGCGTAAGCGAGCCTGCTGCGTAAGGCGTCAAAGCCGCGGCAGATAGGTGCGATAGTCGAAATCCGAAACCGTGCGCAGATGCGCGAGCGCTTCCTTGCGCTTGGTATCGCCGTAAAGCGCCTGGTAGCGTGCGCCGAAGGTATCGGAGATGAAGGGCGAGGCGCGGAAGGTTTCGACGGCGCTCAGGAAATCATGCGTCAGCCGCGTGGTATTCGCAGGCATATGCGACGGTGTCGTCTCCTCACCGGGATCGAGCTCGCCATCGAGACCGATGAGCATGCCCCCGAGGATCGCGGCCAGCAGCAGATAGGGATTGGCGTCGGCGCCGGCGACGCGATGTTCCACGCGCGCTCCCGGTCCGTCCTGATCGGGTATGCGGATCGCCGTGCCGCGATGGCCGGTGCCCCAGGTGAGATCGACGGGTGCGAAGGAGCCAGGCTGGAAGCGCCGATAGGAATTGGCGAAGGGAGCGAAGATCAGCTGCGCCTCGCGCATGGTGTTGAGCAGGCCTGCCGTGACCGATTTGAGCAGCTTCGGCTCGCCGCCCCTGGCATCGAGAATGTTCCGGCCCTCGCTGTCGATGATGCTCGCATGGACATGCAGTCCGGAGCCGGCATGCTCGGAATAGGGCTTGGCCATGCAGGTCGATTTCAGCCCATGGCGGCGCGCTGCCTGCTCGGCGATGCGCTTCAAATAGAGGCAGTCGTCGGCGGCCGCCAGCGCATCGGGGCGGTGCATGAGGTTGACTTCGAACTGACCCGGGCCGAATTCCGCCGTCGTCGCCTCCGCCGGCAGTCCCTGCGCCCTGGCATAGGCCCTCAGCGTCGCGAGATAGCCGTCGAGCGCGTCGACGGCGCTCATGTCATAGAGCTGGAAACCGTTCGGTTCGCCGCGATAGGTGAGGCTTTCAGGCGGGGAGGGGCGTCCGGTTTCGCGCCAGTCGCCCGACATGACGTAGAATTCCAGCTCGGTCGCCACCACAGGCGTCAGTCCGCGTGCGGCATAGCGCTCCAGCACCGAAGCGAGGATGGCGCGCGGGTCCATGAAGCTCGGGCTGCCGTCGAATTCGTGCAGGGTGGCGAGCACCTGCATCGATCCCTCGGGCGCCCAGGGCATCGGCGCGAGGCTGCGCCGGTCGGGGATGACCTTGCCGTCGGGATCGCCGATCGTCAGCGACAGGCCGGTGATGTCGTCATTGTCGTCGCCCCAGATATCAAGCGATTGCGTCGAGGTCGGCAGGCGGATGTCTCCGGCCCAGACCTTGTCTTCGGCGCCCGATGGCAGCTGTTTGCCGCGCAGATCCCCGTTCATGCCGACGATCAGGATCTCGAAACGCGGATCGCCACCTTCGATCTTGCCGTCCATCCTGTCGCTCGCCATGGCCTTGAAAATCCTCCGGGACAAGGCCAAGCTCCTATCCCATCGACAGCAGCCTTTCAATCCGCGAGGATCTTTTACCAATCATGCCCGATACTTACCCGCCCTCGAATCTTGTCGCGATCGACGCCGCGCATCACCTGCACCCCTTCTCCGACATGAAGAAGCTGAATGCGGAAGGCACGCGCATCATCCAGCGCGGCGAGGGCGTCCACATCTTCGACAATCACGGCAGGAAATATCTCGATGGCTTCGCCGGCCTCTGGTGCGTCAATATCGGTTATGGCCGCCGGGAAATCGCTGAGGCCGTCGCGAGGCAGATGAATGAGCTGCCCTATTACAACACCTTTTTCGGCACGACCTCGGCGCCGGCGACGCTGCTGGCCCAGAAGGTCACCTCCCATGCCGGCGAGCGGTTCAATCATATCTTCTTCACCGGCTCCGGTTCGGAGGCCAACGACACCTGGTTCCGCATGGCCCGCGTCTATTGGAGCGCCGTCGGCAAACCGTCGAAAAAGATCGTGATTGCGCGGAAGAACGGGTATCACGGCTCGACCGTCGCCGGCGCCAGCCTCGGCGGCATGAAATACATGCACGAGCAGGGCGACCTGCCGATCCCGGGCATCGTCCATATCGGTCAACCCTATTGGTATGGCGAAGGCGGTGATCTCTCGCCTGCCGAATTCGGTCTCAAGGTCGCTCGCGAGCTGGAAGCTGAGATCGACGAGTTGGGCGAAGAGAATGTCGCCGCTTTCGTCGCTGAGCCGGTGCAGGGCGCTGCCGGCGTCATCATCCCGCCGGAGACCTACTGGCCGGAGATCGACCGCATCTGCAAGGCGCGCAATATTCTGCTGGTGACTGACGAGGTGATCTGCGGTTTCGGCCGTCTGGGCGCATGGTTCGGCCACCAGCATTTCGGCGTCGAGCCCGATCTCGCGCCGATCGCCAAGGGGCTTTCCTCCGGCTATCTGCCGATCGGCGGCGTGCTCGTCAGCGACCGTATCGCCGATGTGCTCATCAACGAGGCCGGCGACTTCAATCACGGCTTCACCTATTCCGGCCATCCGGTTTGTGCGGCAGCAGCGCTCGAAAACCTGCGCATCATCGAGGAGGAAGGCCTGGTCGAGCGCGTGCGCGACGATATCGGTCCCTATTTCGGCAAGGCCTGGGCGGCACTTGCAGACCATGATCTGGTCGGCGAGGCTGACAGTATCGGCCTGATGGGCGGCCTGCAGCTTGCCGCCGACAAGCGCACGCGCACTCGCTATGAAAAGCCCGACCAGATCGGCGCGCTGGTGCGCAACCACGCACTGGCGAACGGTCTCGTGCTGCGCGCTACCGGCGACCGAATGCTCACCTCACCGCCGCTTGTCATCAGCCACGCTGAGGTGGATGAGATGGCCAAGATTACCAAGCTGGCGTTGGATGCGGCCTGGAAAGAGCTGAAATCCTGATTTCGTTCGGCCCGGCTCGGCGAACGAAATTCTGAACCCAAAGCTCGAAATCCTGCGGCTTGATATCTTCGGCGCCGTGTTTCACGCGCAGAATTACGATGCGGTCGTGATAGGAACGGTAATAAATGCAGCGATTCCGGTAGGCCAAACCGCGCAGGCCTTCCGAAATGTAGTCGCGGGGTGATCCGGTAGTGGGGACTGCTCTCGGCGATATAGCGTCGAATATTCCGCAGATCCTCGACGGCGGATGGAGCGATAATCAGGCGTTTCGGTTTGATGGCCCTAGCTTTCGTTCATGACGTCTTGGAGGAGATCCGCGCCGGTGGCGTATTCCTTGCCGAGTCCGGCTTCGATCTCGGACTCCGCCGCCTGAATGTCCTTGCGCAGCGCCTGCATTTTGAGCTCATGGTCGGCGAGCATGCGGATACCTGCCCGCACGGCCTCGGTTTCAGTGCCGAACCGGCCATTGCGGACAAGGTCCGACAGGATCCGGTCATAGGTATCGCCAAGCGAAAAGGTCTTTGCCCGTGCCATGTCAATTGACTCCTTGCTCTAACTATATTGTAAAATGCAATACTTTTACAATATGCAGTGCAGCAGGCCGATGGCAAATTGAGCCGGGCTCACTGATGAACCCAGGCATAGCCGAAGCGATAGCTGTCGTCGCCGCGCCCGTAGACATAGGGCACGTCGATCAATGCGGCCTCGGGCGCGGATAGGCCGAGATTGGCCTGGAGCCATTGCGCCATATCAGGCGGAAGCGCTTCGGTTTCTCCCTTGCGCGGTAGGAGCCATACGAGGAGAAGCGGCCGGCGGCCTGAGATATCCGGCTTGAAACCGGGATAGTCCGTGGAAAGGACGGGGATGCCGGGAATGTCCTGTCTGAGATTGCCGGCGAGCAGGCTGTCGCCGGCCAGGATTGCCGCCGGTTCGGCCTGTTTGCGCAAGATTTCGAGCATCCCGGCATAGGGCCTGTTCAGCCGCTCGTAGTGGCCCGAGAAGCGCGCGCTCGCCACGCTGCCATAAAGGGCTGCCGGCACGCCGATCATGATGATGGCAATGATCGGCATGAAGCGCCTGAAAGCCTTGTCGGTTTCCGTGCCTGCCGCCTCGATCTTCAGGCAGAGATAAAGCGGCATGATGAAGAGCATCGGCACCAGCCAGCGATCCTTGATGCCGGCAGCACCTCCGAAGACGATCAACAGCAGAATGCCGATGGCGAAGACGAGCATCATCCGCTCGAGAAGCCCGGTCCATTCCGATCGGGCGGTGAGCGCCGGGCGAAGCGTCTTGGCGAAGACGATTGCGAACACCGCCACCGTCAATCCGGCGAAGCTGATGACGGCGAGAGCGAGCGAGCCGATGCCCATGGCGACTTGCATGGGATAGCTCGCATCGCCGCTCGCGGTCATCTTCTCCAGCGTGCGCGCGGTTGCGAAATCGAGATTGTCTTTCAGCCAGAAGAGATGCGGCAGGGTGATGACGAGCGCCACGACGGCTGTCAGCGTCAGCCGCAGGTCGAAGATCCGCGGCCGCAGGCGTGCATCCGCCAGCGCGGCAATCAGGGCTGCGGCCGGCAGGATGGCGAAATTATATTTGGCGAGCAGGCCGAAACCGATGCCGATACCCGCGATCAGGTAGGATAGAACACTCGGCTGCTTCAGGCTGCGGATGAAGCCGTAGAGGAAGATGCTGGCTGAAAAGAACACCGCGACCGTGTGCGTCAGGTCCCGCTGCATCTCGAAAACCATCTGCGGGATCGTCAGCAGCCCGAGTGTTGCGATCGCCACGAGCGCCTTGTCGCGCAGGACGAGCCGCGCCGTCAGACCGTACAGCAGATAGGAGCTGAACAGCAGAAGGTTCTTGACGACAGACAGGGCGGCAAGCGAAACGCCGGTAAATTGGAAGACGGTATATTGCAGCCAGTTGTAGAAGGGCGGCTGCGGGCCGTAACCGGCGGCGAGCCATTGCGAACGGAAGGCCTGTTCGGCCTCGTCGAGATCGAGCGAATGCGAGGTTGCAAGCCGCACGCCGACCTGAAGCACGAAATAGGCGGCCAGCAGGACGAAAATCCACCTGATGTCACGAAGCCTGATCTCGGTCATTGTCTCGCCCCCGGCTGAACCCAGGCATAGCCGAGGGCGAAATTATCGCCCTGGCGGCCGAAATGATAGGGAAGCGACAAGGCGCCGATCTCCTGCGGCGCGATATCAGCCGCCGCCAGCGCCGACGAAAACCGCTCCGGCATGACCGCATCGGCGGCCGTTGCCGTCTTCTTGCCGCGCCAGACGATGAGCACCGGCCCGTCCGCTGTCGCATAGGCCGGAATGCCGGGTGCCGGAAAATCCGGGGTCACCACGGGCACGCCGGGAAATTGCAGCCGCATGTTCCCGCCGACATAGGTATCCGAGGCGATCACGAGCGCAGGTTTGGATTGTCGCGTCATGTCACGCGCGAGATCGGCCATCGGCACATTCGGCCTGCTGTAGGTTTCGATCAGCCCGGCGCCGACGACGCGGAAACCGAGCGCGACGAGCACGCAGGCCATCAGCACCGGCACGACGGGTCGGAAGCGGCGCAGTCCGGCGGAAAGATCGAGCCCGGCCGCCTGCATCTTCGCCAGGAAGTAGATCGGCAGCACCAGCAGGAACGGATCGAGCCAGCGTTCCCGCACCGTGGTGGAGCCGGTGAAGAGGACGATGAGAGCGATGCCGGCAAGGCTTGCGAGCATCATGCGCTCCATCATCCGAGTCCAGCGGTTTCCGGACGACAGCGCCCGGATAAAATCCCGGCGGAAGGCGGCGGCGAAAATGGCGACGGGCAGCGCTGCAAAGGCGATGATGGCGACGAGAAAGGCGAGAATGCCTTTGCCGATCCGCAAGGCGCCGGCCGGTTCGTTGCCGGCCGCCATCTTGACCAGAGTGTCTGAAGAGGCAAATTCGAGATTGCCTCGCAGCCAGATCGCGTGCGGCAGCACGATGACGAGCGCAACGGCGATCGCCGCCAGGATGCGCCAATCCAATATCCTTCGCCGCCATTCGGAATCCGGCAGGATGGCGATCAGCGCGGCGGCGGGCATCAGCGCGAAATTATATTTCGAGATCAGCCCGATGCCTGTGGAAAGCCCGAGCAGGAGGTAGCTGCCGATATCCGGCCGCTCCAGCGTGCGGAAGAAGCCGTAGAGGAAGAGCGAGCTCGCAAAGAGCAGCGCCGTCGTATGGGTCAGATCCTGCTGCGCCATGTAGGAGACCTGGGGCAGGGTGATCAGTGCCAGCATGCCGACGGCGGCAAGCTTCTGGTCCTTCAGCGCCTCGCGCCCGGCAAGGCCGTAAAAGAGATAACACAGGAAGAGCAGGATATTCTTCGGGATGACGAGCGCGCCGATCGACATGCCCGTCACCGAAACGACGGCATACTGCAACCAGTTATAGAAGGGCGGCTGCGGGCCGTAGCCCGCCAGCAGATATTGCGAAAAGAAGGACTGCTCGGCCTCGTCCAGCTCCAGCGAATGCGGAAGCACGAGCCTGAGCGCGATGTTCAGCACGAAATAGGCTGCAAGCAGCAGCGCCGCGGTTCTGATCGTCCTCGTCGCGCGTTCCAGCATCGTGCTGCCGGCTTACGCTTGGCTTTGATCGTCGAAGATCTGCCGCACGATATAGTTCGGGGAAGCGTCGTCGCGATAGTAGGTGCGCGCGATCATTTCCGCCAGGATGCCGGTGGTGATCATCTGTACCGACGAAAGCAGCAGCACGACGCCGACCATCAGCATCGGGCGTGTGCCGATGTCGTTGCCCAGGATGAACTTGTCGAAGCCGAGATAAAGCAGGATCAGCATGGCGACCGCGCCGAGACCGAGACCGAGCGAGCCGAAGAAATGGCCGGGCCTTGCCTTGTAGCGCATGAAGAACATGACAGACAGCAGATCGAGGATGACGCGGAAGGTGCGCGAAATGCCGTATTTCGAAACGCCGTGCTCGCGGGCATGGTGGGTGACGGCCATCTCGCCGATGCGCGAGCTCGGGACGACACCGGCGACCCAGGCCGGGATGAAGCGGTGCATCTCGCCCATCAGCTTCACCTGCTTGATGATCGAGGCACGGTAGATCTTCAGGCTGCAGCCGTAATCATGCAGCTTGACGCCGGTGATGCGGCCGATCAGGTAGTTGGCGCACCAGGAAGGGATCTTGCGCAGGAACAGGCCGTCCTTGCGGTTCTTGCGCCAGCCGACCAGGAGGTCGAGTTGGCGCCGCTCCAGCTCGGAGACCATCGAAGGGATATCCTTCGGGTCGTTCTGCAGATCGCCGTCCATCGTCGCGATCAGGCGGCCGCGGGCGGTGTCGATGCCGGCCTGCATGGCGGCGGTCTGGCCGAAGTTGCGCTGCAGCTCGACGATCCTGAGCGCCAGACCCTCGCGGCTGACGAACTTGCGGGCGTTGACCAGCGTCGCATCCGTGCTGCCGTCGTCGACGAGGATCAGTTCCCAGCGATGAGGATACTCGGTCATTGCCGCAACGATGCGCTCGACCAGCGGGCCGACGCTTTCCTCTTCGTTGAAAACGGGCACGACCAGCGACAGCTCGAGCGATTGTACCGGATCATTCGTGCCGCGAGTGGGCTCTACCGTTGTCTGCAACTTTCATCTCCAAAAGGCCGGGCGGCCTGACAATTCTTACCGCCGCCACCGCGCTTGCGGAAGCCTACTACATGAAGTGTCTGCCCGTTGCCAGCGGGCAATGCCGGTTTCCCCGCAATCCGCCGACGTGCCGGAACGCTATTTCGCGCCGCCTTCGACCCAGGAATAGCCAATGGAGAAGGTATGTTTGCCGTCACCGAAAAGATAGGGCAGCGTCAGCGTGTTCACCTCTTGCAGATGAATACCCGATTTCACGAGATTGTCGGCAAAACCGGGAGAAATGGTCGGATCATTGGCGGTCTCGCCGCGCCAGACGACGAGCACCGGACCTTTCGCAGTCGCATATTCGGGAACCCCGGGGCCTGGAAAGAACGGGATCACGACGGGAACGTCGGGGAATTCCAGCTTCATGTTGCCGGCCACGAACTTGGTTCCCGCCACGATGAGAACCGGCTTGCGGGCCGCGGTCAGTTCGGCCGCGTAGCCGGAGAAGGGCACGTTCGTTCTCGTATAAGTGCCGATATATTGAATGGCGACGATCCGCAGCAGAAGGATCGCCAGGATGACGACCATGAAGACCGGCACCACAGGCCGGAAGCGGGCAAGGCCGGCGGAAAGATCGAAGCCTGCGGCTTCCAGTTTCAGGAACAGATAGATCAGCAGCACGAGCAGGCAGGGGTCGAGCCAGCGTTCGTGGATATCGCTCGCGCCGGCGAAGACAATGACGCCGGCGAAGGCGATCAGGCTGACGATCATCATCCGCTCGATCACCCGGATCATCGGACTGGTCGAGGAGAGCGCACGGAAGAAATCCCGCCGGAAGGTGGCCGCGATGAGAACGATCGGCAATGCGACGAAGCCGAGCACGGCGATGACGAGGGACAGCAGCCCTTGTCCGATGCGGGGAAGGCCGGCGGCCGCCTCATGCTCGGCGGTCATCCGCTCCAGTGTCGGGCCCGACGCGCTGGCGAGATTGTCGGGCAGCCAGAGCGCATGCGGCAGAACGATCAGAATGGCGATCGCGATTGCCGGCAGCAGACGCCAGTCGAACAGGCGGCTGCGCCATTTCCTGTCCGGCAGGACGGCGATTAAGGCGGCAAACGGCAGGATGGCGAAATTATATTTGGAGATCAGGCCGATGCCGGTGGCGATGCCGATGATGAGATAGCTCCCGACCGTCGGCTGCCGAAGCGTGCGGAAAAAGCCGAAGAGGAAGAGCGAGGTCGCAAACAGCAGGGCAACGGTATGGGTCAGTTCGCGCTGCGCCATCAAGCCGACCTGCGGCAGGGTAATCAGGCTCAGCATGGCGATGGGTGCGAGCAGGCGGTTCTTCACCACCTCGCGGGCCGCCAGCCCATAGAAAAGATAGCAGCCGAAGAGAATGATGTTCTTCGGAACCGAGAGCGCCCACATCTTGATCCCGGTGACAGAGACGATGGCGTATTGAATCCAATTGTAAAAGGGCGGCTGCGGGCCGTAGCCGGCCAGAAGATATTGCGAGTAGAACGATTGTTCCGCCTCGTCGAGATCGAGCGTATGAGGCAAGGCGATGCGGAGCGCGATGTTCAGCAGGAAATAGACTGCCAGAAAAAGGCTCGCGCTCGTAATGCTTCTGGTAATGCGCTCCAACATCGATCTCCAAGTCAAGCCGGCGAGGCGCCGTCATCCATTGGTCCGCCGCGGGATCGTCGGTCTTAAAGCGATCTCGTCGCCACCGCCGTCAACTCCGCCGTTGTGCGCAACCTTCATTTCTCCTAAAACGCCTGGCGACGTAACCGAGGCCTGTGCCGACGCCAAGCGAGGAATGCCTACTACATGAAGAGTTCGATCGTTGAAAGCCAGCAGTCCTGGTTTATGCGCAACCGCATGACGGCGCTGACGGTCGTAATTGTCGCAGCCTATGCGCTCTTCGTACAGTGGTTCTGGGGTTGGCCCGTCATCATCAGCCAATGGGCCGATGTCGGGGCAGGCCCGGTGATCGGCGCACTCGTGGCCCTGACGAGCACCTATTTCCTGCGCACCTGGCGCATCTACGACTATTTTCCGAAGGAAACGGCGGGCCGGTTCGCGACCCTCTTCCGCGTCACGCAGATCCATAATCTGCTGAATATCATGCTGCCTTTCCGTACCGGCGAGACCAGCTTTCCGTTGTTGATGCGCACCGAATTCGGCATTCCGCTGACGCGCGGAACCTCGGCGCTTTTCGTCATGCGGCTGCTCGATCTGCACGCCTTGCTGGCGGCCGCCGGCATCGGCTTTGCGCTCGCCGCGACCGATGCGCTCGTCGCGTGGACGCTTTGGGCGGTCTTCCTGCTGCTGCCGGTCGCGGCTTTCGCTGCGCGCAAGCCGCTGCTGCGCATCGCCGCCAGGCTGTTGCCTGATAAGGTACAGAAATTCGTCGTCGAGATCGAAAACGGCCTGCCGCTCAATGCCGTTGCCTTTGCGCGCGCCTGGGCGATGACCATCGTCAACTGGCTGGTGAAGGTGATCGTGCTCGCATGGGCGCTCGGCCTGATGGGGGTGCTGCCGATGGCGGCAAGCTTCGGCGGCGCGCTCGGCGGTGAACTCTCCTCCGTCCTGCCGATGCATGCGCCGGGCGGTGTCGGCACCTATCCGGCCGGCATCACCGCCGGCGCCATTGCGCTCGGAGCCTCGAGCGAGCGGGTGGCGCTTGCCGCGCTGGCGCAGGCGAGCGTCAACGCGCATCTGCTGATCATCGTCTCGGCGCTGACAGGCACGGCAATCTCACTGCCGCTCGGGCGCCGCGGCAAGCTCTGAAATCCGTTTTCTGAGAAAGGCCTGCTCCGGCTCCTGCCGGCAGAGCGACAGCGCCGTTTCATAGGCTGATATCGCTTCCTCTCTCCGGCCGAGACGGCGCAGGAAATCGGCGCGCGCCGAATGGGCGAGGTGATAGGCCTGCAGCTCGCGGCGGCCCAGAATGGCATCGATCAGATCCAGTCCCTTTGCCGGCCCGTCCGCCATCGCGATCGCCACGGCGCGGTTGAGCTCGACGATCGGGGAGGGCTGCCCTGCCAGAAGCAGATCGTAATAGAAGGCGATCCGCCGCCAGTCCGTCTCTTCGGCCGACGATACTTTCGCATGCTCGGCGGCGATTGCCGCTTGCACCGTATAGGTGCCGATCTCTCCCGTCCGCATCGCTTGGGTCAGCAGTTCCAGGCCTTCCGTGATTTTCGCGCGATCCCAGAGCGAGCGATCCTGATCCGCAAGCAGCACCAGTGATCCCTCTTCGCCGCGGCGGGCGTTGCGGCGCGAATCCTGCAGCAGCATCAGAGCCAGAAGTCCGGAAACGTCGGGATGCGGCAGCAGCGTCAGAACGAGCCGCGCCAGCCGTATGGCCTCCGCAGTCAGGTCGGCGCGGACGATCTCTTCTCCCGAAGAAGCCGAATAGCCTTCATTGAAGACGAGGTAGATGACGTGCAGCACCCGGTCGAGCCGCTCGGGCAGCGCTTCGCGGCCCGGCACTTCATAGGGGATCTTCGCCGCGCGAATCTTGCCTTTGGCGCGCACGATCCGCTGGGCGACCGTTGGCGCTGGAATGAGGAAGGCATGAGCGATCTCTTCAGTGGTCAATCCGCAGATTTCCCGCAGCGCCATCGCTGTCTGCGCGTCGGCGGGAATAGCGGGATGGCAGCAGGTGAAGATCAGCCGCAGCATGTCGTCTTCGATTGCTTCCATATCGCCGACCTCCATTTCGTCGACGCTGTAGAGGCTGTCCTCGATGTGCTGCTGAGAGGCATCGAAGCGCGCCCGGCGCCGGATCGTATCGATCGCCTTGAAGCGCCCCGTCGAAACCAGCCAGGCGAAAGGATTGACGGGAATGCCGTCCGCCGGCCACGTCCTGGCAGCCGCGGCAAAGGCATCCTGAAGCGCTTCCTCCGCCCGGTCGAAATCGCCGAGCAGACGGATCAGCGTCGCCAGCACCCGGCGCGACTGCGTTCGATAAATCTCCTCGATCACGCTTTCCAAGGGCACACCTCAATCCGGCAAGGTCAGCATCCGTACGGGCCTGAGCTCGACCGCGCTGAAACGCGCCGATGGTATCCGCCCGGCAATCTCTTTCGCCTTCACCATGTCGGGCGCCTCGATGACGTAGAAGCCGGCCAGATGCTCCTTCGTCTCGACATAGGGGCCGTCGGTCGCCGAGAGCGTGTTGTTTCGAACGCGCAGCACCGTCGCCTTGTCAGGCATCTCCAAGGCATCGGAGTGGATCATGATGCCTTCGCGGCACAATTCCTCGTCGAAGGTGAAATGCGCTCTGATGAGTTCATCGGTTTCATCGGGCGCCAGCGTCCCGTCCGTGTCGGCGCTGTTATAAATCAGGCAGAGGTAGCGCATGGCTATTTCCCATCCTGGATGGCGTAAGTCGGGCGCACTTCGATCGAGGAATATCTGAGGATCGGAAAGCTCGACACGATCGTCTTCGCTTCCTCGATAGTCTCGGCTTCGATCAGTACAAAACCGCCGAGATGCTCTTTGATTTCGGCAAATGGCCCATCGGTCGCAGAGGTTTCGCCATTGCGCAGGCGGACGGTGATCGCCGTCGACGGATCATGCAGAGCGAGCGCCACCAGCAGATGACCGCTCTCGCGCCAGCGATTGTCGCTGATGATGCACTCCTCAGTGAGCGCATCCCATTCGCTCTGAGGGACCAGCTTGCTTTTTTCCGTGTCGAACCAGATCTGGCATAGAAATTTCATCGGTCTCTCCTCATTCAGTTCCGAATTATTTAGCTCCGAATTCGTGGATTGGCCGCACTTCGATCGCGCCGAGCTTAGCGAGCGGGATGCCGGCCGCAACGCGGATTGCTTCATTGAGATCCTTGGCCTCGATCAGGATGAAGCCGCCGAGGGCCTCTTTCGTCTCGGCGAAAGGACCGTCCGTCACCGACGTCTCACCGCTTCGCACCCGGACGGTCACCGCCGATGTCGGCGGCTGCAGCGCATGGGCGACGATCAGATGCCCGCTTTCGGCAAGCGCCTTGTCATAATTGAGTGAGTTCGTGCCGAGTTCGGCCTTTTCCTCTTTCGTCCTGGCGCCGAGCACTGCGCCATCGAACCAGACCTGACAGAGATATTTCATCGCGGACAGCCTCCTTGTGCGTGTTCAATAACCCTGGACGACCGAACCGCACGCATTTCGACAGCAACGGAAAAAATCTTTCGTGCCGGTCCGGTGTCGAAATCGCAAGGCAGCACTCGACAAGGCATCGTCAAAACCTATCGAGGAGAATGGCAATGAGTATTCTTGAAATTGCGCTGGCAAGCCAGATCTGGGCGCGCCGTCATGAGAAGCGTCAGCCGGAGTTCACCGAAAGCGACGGATGGAAGATTCTCCTGCGCGTCGCTTTCAGCTTTGTGGCCTTCACCCTGTTGATCGCAGGGCTTAACGTTGCCGCCGGCAGGCCGCAGATACTCGCGCAGCAGAGTTCCGCGCCCGTCGCGGCCAGCCGGTGAGGAAACGGCCTATTGGAAGGCCGTTTCGAAGAAGCTGCGCAGCTTGCGTGAATGCAGCGCTTCCGGCGGCATGGCCGCCAGCTTCTGAACGGCGCGGATGCCGATCTGCAGATGCTGGTTGACCTGCGTGCGGTAGAAGGCGGTCGCCATGCCCGGCAGCTTCAATTCGCCGTGCAGCGGCTTGTCCGAGACGCAGAGCAGCGTGCCGTAAGGCACGCGGAAGCGGAAGCCGTTGGCGGCGATCGTTGCCGATTCCATGTCGAGCGCGATGGCGCGCGCCTGGGAGAGCCGCTTCACCGGCCCGCGCTGGTCGCGCAGTTCCCAGTTGCGGTTGTCGATCGTGCCGACGGTGCCGGTGCGCATGATGCGCTTCAGCTCGAAACCTTCGTAGCCGGTAATTTCGGCGACGGCCGCTTCCAGCGCCACCTGCACTTCGGCGAGCGCCGGGATCGGCACCCAGACAGGAAGGTCGTCGTCGAGAACGTGATCTTCGCGCATATAGGCGTGGGCGAGAACATAATCGCCGAGCCGCTGGCTGTTGCGAAGGCCGGCACAATGGCCGAGCATCAGCCAGGCATGCGGGCGCAGCACGGCGACGTGGTCGGTGATCGTCTTGGCGTTGGAGGGGCCGACGCCGATGTTGATCATGGTGATCCCGGCATGGCCCTTCTTCTTCAGATGGTAGGCCGGCATCTGCGGCAGGCGGGCGAGCGTGGCATCGGTTTCCGGTACGCTCGATCCGGGCAGGGTGACGATATTGCCCGGCTCGACGAAGGCGGTGTAGCCATCGCCGCCCTCCGCCATCAGCTTGCGGGCCCAGCTGCAGAATTCGTCGATGTAGAACTGGTAGTTCGTGAACAGCACGAAGTTCTGGAAATGCTCGGCATGCGTCGCCGTATAATGCGACAGGCGGGCCAGCGAATAATCGATGCGCTGCGCGGTGAACGGCGCCAGCGGCGAAGGCTCGCCCGGCGGCGGGATATATTCGCCGTTGGCGATCTCGTCGTCTGTCGTGTTGAGGTCGGGCGTGTCGAAGATGTCGCGCATCGGAACGTCGACGAAGGCGGAGGCCGATGCTTCCACATGCGCGCCCTCGCCGAAGGCGAAGTGCAGCGGGATCGGCGTCGTCGATTCCGAGACCACGACCGGAACATTGTGGCTCTTCATCAAAAGCGCCAGCTGCTCCTTCAGGTAATGCTTGAAGAGCTTCGGCCGGGTGACCGTCGTCGTATAGATGCCGGGCGCCGTGACATGGCCGTAGGAAAGGCGCGAATCGATGTGGCCGAAGCTCGTCGTCTCGATGCTGACCTGCGGATAGAAGGCACGGTAGCGCGACGTGATGTCGGCACCCTGCGCAAGTTCGGTGAAACTCTGGATCAGGAACGCCGTATTGCGCTCGTAAAGCGCCGTCAGCGTCTCCACCGCCTTGGCGGGATCATCGAAGCTCTGCGGCTGAAAAGGAGGTGGAGAGGATATGTCGAGTGGCGATAAAGGGGAGATTCGTTTGCTCATGACGCATTATAGAGAGTTGTTTTTGACAAGCAAACGACGCGCGCCGGCGGAATCCGGATTTTTATCGGCTACCGTGTCGGATGCCGGTCACTGCACCGATGGCGCGCAGAAGCTGCCTTTCGTCTCCAGGCAGGTATAGCTCGCTCCGAAATGCGACTGCGCGCCGCCGCCGCCATTGTGCACGACGGCTGCGGAGAACGTGATCGCGAAGATCGCTGCAAACAGTGTGATGATGCTGAGGCGCCTTGCCAGAATATAAAGGTTCATTGCCTTGCCCCCGATACGCAACTTGATCGTGACAAGAGTTTTGCCATGCGGCGGCTGAATGAGTGCTGAGATACCGGTTCATCCGCCGTTCAGCTTGCGGGGCAGGTTTTGGCCGGCTTGTGAAGAGGATCGCCAAGCCGCAAGAGCTTCAAGCGTGCCGACATCTCGGCACACTTCCGAGTTCCAAATTATCGCTGAATGGCGCCGTGTGGCGTCAGAGCCGCGTCCAGGTCTGCGTCTTGCAGAGGATCTTCATGACGCAGCCCTGCATCCGCAGCGAATTGCCGGAAACCTTCCCCGAGCCGCTATAGGTCTTGTCGGCTGCCGGATCGGTGATCTCGCCGGCGTAGCTGCCGCCGGTTCCGGCAAGCGTGCCGATCTTGCGGCCGCTATATTTGCCTGTCTTCAGCGTCACGCAGTAACTGCTGCCGCAGGACGCGATCACGGCGGTTTCGCCGGAGGCGGTCTTCCAGTTGCCGACGATCGGCTCATCGGCATGAGCCGTGCCGGCAATCATTGCGACGGCGGCGGCGAGAACGAAACTGCGGATCATCTTTTCCTCCCTGATATCCCCAATCGCCGGCGAAAATAACTGACGCGAACGTAAAGGTAAATATGCGCGATCATTATCCGTGCAGGCCAGCAAAGGCAGGCCGGAGAAGCGCCCGACGCGTTCTAGAGGGTTTGCCGGCTGATTTCATGATGAACGATCCCTTTATTTTCAAATCTGAATCTTTCGTAAAATTCGAGCGAAAATCCTTAAGCTCCAGGGAATCCGATGTTTAACAAAAATCCAATTTTACCAAGCGTTTGCACTTTGTTTGTCTCAAATTAATCATGCATTTTAGGCGTTTTTTGAAAGCCGTTTGGCATAGTGAACCCATCAAACGAGCGGGGCAAACCCGCCGGACCGGAAGGGCCGAAAGCCGCGATAGACGGCAAGGCCCGGAGGTAAAACAGGGCAAGTCGTAAACAGGCTAACAGGGATAAAACCGATGGCACGCTTTGAAATGCACAATGCTGAAACGGCCACCATGGGTGGCGACAACAACAGCGCCGATGTCTTCTGCGAAATGGGTCTGATGTATGCGACCGGCCGCGGCTGCGACATCGATCTCGTTGCCGCCCACAAATGGCTGAACATCGCCGCGATCAAGGGCAACGACCGCGCCGCCGAGCTTCGCGCCGACGTGGCCGCCGCCATGAACAAGATGCAGCTCGCAGCAGCGCTGCGCGCCGCCCGCGAATGGATGACGGTTCACTGAAACCGTCTCCTGCTGACATTCGACAGGAATAACAACCTCGAAAGAGGGGAACTGGCGGGGCGCTTTGGACGGGGCCGACGCCGGGAGAAGAGAGCCGCGGCCGAATCCTCCATCGGCTGCGGTTCTTCCGTTTGTCAGCCGATCTTCTTCAGCACCTGCGGCAGCGCTTGCTCGAACAGCGCCATGTCAGCCTCGGGCCCGACGCTGACGCGGATGCAGCGATTGAGCGGCGCAACACCCGGCATGCGGATGAAGACGCCATGCTCCATCAGGCCGTCGACGATCGCCCTGGCGTAAGCGCCGTCGCGGCCGGTGTCGATCGCGACGAAATTCGTCGCCGACGGCAGCGGCTCCAGGCCGTTTGCACGCGCGATGCCGCCGATCCGCTCCCGCGCAGCATGGATTCTCCCGACCACCTCGACGAGATAATCCTGGTCCTTCAGCGCGGCGAGCGCTGCCGCCGTCGCCAGCCGGTTCATGCCGAAATGATTGCGGATCTTGTCGAAGGCCTGCGCCGTCCCCGGCGTCGAGATCACGTAGCCGGTGCGGGCGCCGGCAAGTCCGTAGGCCTTGGAGAAGGTGCGGGTGCGAACGACGTTCGGCAGCTCGATGAGCGAGGCGATCGACGGCAGCGAACTTGCCGGCCCGGTTTCGCTATAGGCTTCGTCGAGCACCATCAGCGTCGTTTCCGGCAGTGCCCGGGCGAAAGCGACGATCCTGTCAGCCTCCCACCAGCTTCCCATGGGATTGTCGGGATTGGCGAAATAGACGAGCGGCGCGTTTTCGCGCTTGACGGCATTGAGCAGCCCGTCGAGATCCTCGCGGTCGTTTGCGTAAGGCGCGGTGACCAGCCGGCCGCCGAAACCGGCGACGTGGAAATTGAAGGTCGGATAGGCGCCGAGCGAGGTGACGACGGGCGCGCCCGGCTCGATCACCAGCCGGACGATCTGGCCGAGCAATTCGTCGATGCCGCCGCCGATGGCGATATTGGCGGCCGCGACACCGAGATGGGCGCCAAGCGCTTCTCTCAGCGCGAAATTCTCCGGATCATTGTATTTCCAGATATTGCCTGCCTCTTCACGCATCGCTGCAAACACGGAAGGGGCCGGGCCGAAGCCGTTCTCATTGGCGCCGATGCGCGCGAGAACGGCAAGCCCGCGCTGGCGTTCGATGGCCTCGGGACCGACGAAGGGAACTGTAGAGGGCAGGGCGCTGACAAGTGGGGTGAAGCGCGAAAAGGCGGACATGCGGAGACGGTTTCCCGGGCAGATTGACGGTCGCCGCAACAATAGGCCCGGGTACGGCCAAGGCAAGCAAGATTATTTCAGCAACTGAGCGGCGGCCGGCCGGTCCGCCGCACGGAATATCGGCGCACGCCGGGCGTCGATGGCTTCCATGTTGCCGATCATGAAATCGGCGCGGACGACGCGGCGCAGAACCTCGGGGTCCATGATGTTGATGAACCTGACGCCGATGCGTTCCTTGTGCCGATAGACCTCGGCGCATCCGATGCGATAGGCGAGGCCGAGAATGTTGAGGTAATAATGCTTCGGCAGGCCGGCGGTGGTCGACACGATCAGCGTGGCCCCGCCTTGGGAGATGTCGATGATCTCGGCGCTTCGCATGGAGACGCCGGTCAGGCACGGGCGGACGGCGACGATGCGGGCTGGCCGCTTGACGTTGAACTCTTCCCAGCGCAGGTCGTAGATGGCGGATTTGACCGTGGCAAGGTGAGTAGCGCGGAGCATAGTCATTTCACATTCTCCGTCAGTCAGGACGCATGGGGGTTCTTGATCTCAAGCAGGGCCTTGATTTCAAGCAAGCGGGTCTTGATCCGATCAAGCTTCATCTTGATCTCGGTCAAGGTCACATGAATGTTTTGCACATTCGTCAAGGATAAAATTACAATTTTAACGAGTTCAAACTTTGTGCTTAAGCGGGACGCCTTATGTGCATTATCGGGACGCGGACCTGACGGGGAAATATCCCCGAGCCGCGGCCAGCGCCGTCACTAGCGTGCCCCCGGGCCATATCAGCCAAGCGTATGGCGGGCGGCCGGTTGCGAAGCGTGGCAAGGTTGGTGATACCGCGCCATAGACTGCCAGTCCCAGAACGGCACTGCCGATTTCGGCGCAATTTTTCGAACCCTTTCAACGGCCGGGCGTTCTGCCTTGATCGATGGTGCGGGGCGCGCGCTTCGAACGACGACAGTGAGGAATTGAAAATGACCGACGTCAAAGTCCCTCGGGAATCATGGGTCGTGGTCTGCAACGGAGCCAAGGCTCTGATCATGCAGAACGCCGGCGATATTCAGCTGATGAAGCTGAAGGTGCTGGAAACCCTGAAGCAGCCGAGCGAACCGGATCGTGAGATCGGCACCGACAAGCCCGGCCGCAGCCACGCCGCCCACGGTTTCGGCGGCAGCGCCGTCGAGGAAACCCATTGGCAGGAACAGGCTGAGGCGCAATTTCTGAAGCATGTGGCGGAGAGGCTGGACGAACTGGTGCATGAAAAGGACGCCCAACGCATCATCCTCATTGCGCCGCCGAAGGCGCTCGGCGTGCTGCGGCCCGCACTCAGGGCCGATACGCAGGCGGTGATCTCTGCCGAACTGGCGAAGGACTATACCAACATGCCGGTCGATGAGATCGAGCGGCATCTGGCGGCCTGAGCCGGCCCGCGTTTTCATGTCTTCCTGTCACGCCGCCGGTCGCTGCCCGGCAAACAGGTCTTCGTGCTCGGCAAACAGGGCCGCGAGGCGGTCGATGACGGTCCTGATCTCCGGCCGCTGCCGTTCGTCGTCATGCGCCACGATCCACATGTCGTACGTCAGTTCGTCGATGACAGGTCCGGCGCGCACCAGCTTGCGCTCCTGATCGCCGATGAAGCAGGGAAGGACGCCGCGGCCGGCGCCCCCGCGGATGAGGTAAAAGAGCATATGCGGCGTGTTCGTCCAACTGGTGATCCAATAATCCGGCTGTTCGAAAGTCCACTTATCCGCCGGCGTAATGGCTATGTCAGTGCCGAGTGAGATCCAATTGCAATTGGCCTCGTCATAACCGGCTGCCTGATAAACCGCATGCGCCACCTTGACCGAACGGCGGATCGCGACGTTGCCGCTGTCCGGCCGTCCGTGGCGAATGGCAATATGCGCCTCGCGATAGGTGAAATCGACGCTCGCGTCGCAGGTCTTGTAGCACATGCGAAAGCTGTCTTTTGGCGTCCAGACGCTGGCGAGATGATCGGCGATGAAGCGCGAGGTCCAGCTGTCGACGACTGTCGACACGATCGGCAGCGTGAGCACCTCGCCGCGCCAGTCGGAGATCGCACGCGCCGCATCCTGCATCAGCCGGACGCGATCGAGCAGCGCCTGTCCGTCCTTCGCCAGCAAGTAGCCGGTCGGGCCGCGCGTGAACAGCGAGCGGCCTGTCACCCGTTCGAGCGCCAGCATGCGCCGGCCGATCGTTGGCGCGCTGAGCCCGGTGCGCGCAGCAGCCGCCGAAAGCCCGCCGCCCGTCGCGACATGGAAGAAGAGTTGAAGGTCGTCCCAGCTTGCGTCTTTCATGGATGAAAACCCCCTTTCCCCAGCGCCTCTACATCGCAAGGGTGCGAAGCCTTAGCTCAAGTGCTCCAGCAAATAGATGGAGGACGAAGCAATGCTTCTCAACTGGGTTGTTCTTTTCAATGAGCTGCAGAAACATAATCGCCCGGTGCGGCACGATCCTTTCGCCGATCCGCTCGATGGGCCGGAATGGCGAGGATTTCTCTGGCTCGTTCCTGTTCTCGCACGTCTGACTGCAAGACCGTACGTAGACACAGAGGCCTCGCGCTGCGATGAACCGCGGATCGAAAAGAGCCTCAGGTTTCGAAGCTCAGCCGCAATACGTGGTGCAGAAATTCCGGATTGAGCAGCATGTTGAAGCTGATCGTCACGAATTCGGCTTCGCGCTTGACCACGGTCGAGCCGATCTCGTCATGGATGCCGAGGATTTCGAGGAAGAAATGGCTCGGCATTTCGAGGTTCGGGCTGACTTCCAGCAATGCGCCGGCAAGCGTGATCGTGCGGATCAGGCAGCGTACCTGCGTTCCGGTGCTCAAGTGATGGCCGACGAAAATGATATTGCCGGGTCTGTCGAGATTGAATTCCCGGTAAGCACGTTCCGGCTTGGGGTGTTCCGTGTCGAGGTGCATCTGAAAGGCCCTTTTAGCCTCCGCTTATCATAGGCAAAGATTAGCAGAGGAATGCTGATGAACGCTGAAGAACATCATTCAGATTGTAGGTATTCCCGGAAATTGCGGGGAAATCGCACCGATTTCGTGCAGTTTTGCCCCAAATTCGTTCATTCCGAGCGATCATCAGCCATTCTTGACATGCCGGCGGCCTTCGCGCATACACAGGTTCGGTTCGAGGCACCGGCCGCTCGCGGATGAAAATCCATGGTGAAGCCCTCGCGATCATGGTCACGGCCCTTGTGCATGCTGACTGGCGGCAATGCGAGCACCCATCCACAGTCGAAGAGCATGCCTTTCGAAGGCTCACTCCATGACGACCACAACCTATCCCGGCATTGAAGAATTGAAGGCCCAGGCCAAGCGCCTGCGCCACGCGATGAACGATCGCGGCACCGCTTTGACCCATAGCGCCGCCCTGGAACTGATCGCCCGCCAATACGGCGCGCGTGACTGGAATACGCTCGCCGCCCTTGCGGCAAAGCCCAATGCCAGCCCGAAGACGCCTCTCTTCGTCGGCGCGCATATTCGCGGCCGCTACCTCAACCAGCCCTTCACCGGTGAAATCCTGGCCCTTTCGGCCTTGCCGGGCGGCGATCTCCACAGGATCACCATCCACTTCGACGAGCCGGTGGACGTCGTCACCTTCGAGAGCTTCTCAGCCTTTCGCCGGCGCGTGACCGCGCAGGTCGATGCCGACGGCGTCTCGCCGAGGAAGACCTCGAACGGCCTGCCGCACCTGGTACTCGATCTCTAGATTGTTCTCCTATTCTTTTGAGGCGACCCGGCCCCTGATGACTTCAGCCCGGTCTGGCTTTGCCCTTATCGCACGGATTCTCCATGACTGATCTTTCCAGAGGCAATGCCTTTCTCACCGGCTGGCTGCCGGGCGTTTTCATCAGGACGGCGGCGCCGATCGTCGCTATCACCACCGTTAACGGCCTCTTCGCTGTGGTCGATGCTTATTTCCTCGGTGCCTACGTTGGCCCGGATGCGCTCTCCGCCGTCAGCCTGATTTTCCCCGGTCTGATGCTGATGATTTCCCTGCAATCGCTGGTCTCGAACGGCATGGCGAGCATTCTCGCCCGCCGGCTCGGCGCCGGCAAACGTGAAGAAGCGCGCCGCGTATTCGCCGACGCCCATACGCTGGCGCTCGCCGTGACCCTGATTCTCAACATGGTCTATTGGACCCTGGGCCGGCAGGTCATCGATGCCGGGGCTGCCGGCAATGCCGCCGTCGCCGATGGCGCCACGCAGTTCATGGGAGCGATGGTCGCCTTTGCACCGGTCAGCTTCTTCCTGTCGCTGCATCTCGACGGGCTGCGCTGCGAAGGCAAGATCGGTTTCATGACGCTGGTGACGCTGTCGGCCTCGCTGCTCAACATTCTCGCCAACTGGCTGTTCATGGCCGAGATGCATTGGGGTGTGCTCGGTTCGGCGGCCGGTTCTATCGCATCGCAATTCGTCTGCCTTGCCGCCGTGCTCACCTATCGCTGGCGCCGGCCGGCGGCGCTGAGGCCTTCCGGGGGGCTTGCTCTTGCCGAATGGCGCGGCATCATCGCCTTCGGCGCGCCCATGAGCCTTGGTTTCATCGGCATATCGCTGGCTTCGACCGCCGTCCTCGTCAACGTCTCGCTCTGGAGTGAGCATGATTATGTCGCATCGGTTGCCGCCTACGGCATCATCACCCGAATCATGACCTTCACCTATCTGCCGCTGCTCGGTCTCAGCATCGCGCTGCAGACGATCGCCGGCAACAATCACGGTGCCGGTCTCGGGCTGCGCGTCGGCCGCAGCCTGCAGATCGCCATGGGCGCTGCACTCGTCTATTGCACCCTGGTGGAGATCGCCGTCGAGCTGCTGGCCGGTCGCCTCGGCGCAGTCTTTGTCGCCGATCCCGTCATCATCGCCGAGGTCAGACGAATATTACCGTGGACGATCGGCGCCTATTTCCTCTTCGGACAGATGCTGATTCTCTCGTCCTATTTCCAATCGATCGGCGATGCGCCGCGTGCGGCGATCTTCGGTTTGTCACGGCCCTATCTGTTTGCCCTGCCGCTCACCTTCCTGCTGCCTTTCGTCTTCGGTGAGCAGGGGATCTGGATGGTGCCGGTCTTTGCCGAGGCAGGCATGTTCATTCTTGCTTTCCTGGTGCTGTCGCGGAACGCCAAACGCCGCGGCTGGCGCTACGGGCTTCTGCCCGCTTGAGAGAGCAAAGCCGCCCCCGGTGTGCCGCCCTCGAAAGTTGGACATCAACCTTCGAGGGTCAGTTCGGCGGCGGCTTTCGCCCGGTGTCGTCTATTCCTTGCCGTTCGATGCACTCGATGTCGCGGCTTCCGCCTCGTTCAGCGCTCTGGCGCATTCCTCGCAGCACACCTCCACGGCCTTGCCGCCGAACTTGACGGTTATGGTCTCTGCGCCGAGTTCGCAGTCGCAGGCAGCACATGTCATCTTCTTCATCTGGTGATCCTCCGGTTGATCGCCCCCGGTATCGGGACAGGCTCATAAGATCACCGAAGACTGCATCGCCGCTGTCGAAATCTTTAGCGATGTCTGGGGTTCTTAGCTGCGCCGCAGGTGCGCCGAGCGCTGGAATTCTGCCGGTGTCTGGCCGTAGGATTGCTTGAAGGACGCGCTGAAATGGCTGTGGCTGGAAAAGCCGAGATCGAGGCCGAGCGCGGTCAGATCGTCATACCGGCCGAGCAGATCGAGCGCGCGGGCAAGCCGCAGCCTCAGCTGGTAGCGATAGAGCGGGGTCGCCTCGACCTGCTGAAAGACCTGGGTGAGATAAACGGGAGAGACGCCGACTTCGGAGGCGATTTCTCCGAGCGTCCAGCGTCGTGCGAGATCGGAGGACAGCACCAGCTTTGCCCGGTCGACGAGCTTCTGCCGGCCGGCGCTGGCGCCCGCCGCATGCGACGTGCGTTCGCCGAGCGAGCGGCGCACCAGCGTCAGGGCCAGTGTTTCCGCTTCCAGCGTTTCCGCGACCTTGCGGTGGAGGCCGTGGCGCAGGAGCGCGACCAGCGCCTGCGCGCGCGGATCGATCCGCCGGCGCTGGCGACGGAACGAAAAGGACGGGCCGGGCTGCGTCTGCTCCTTCGGCGCCAGCTCTTCGAGCATGGATTCGTCGATCGCCAGATCGATGCAGGCGTCGCCGCCCTCGATCGGGTGGCTGATCCGGTAGCCCTGGCCGGCATTGAAGAACAGCATCTGATTGGCTTCGGCCACCGTGTCGTTCCGGCCGACATGCCGCATGAAGACGCCGCGATAGGGATAGACGAGGCTCGTCTTGTGGGCGCATTCCTCGTCGCTCTTGTGGCGGCACTCGCCATTGCAGACGACGTCCCGAATGGTGACGGTCTTTGTTTTCAGGAGCAGTGCTGTTGAAAACTGCGACATCAGATGTTCCGGATCAGGCAGGCCGCCGATGAAGCGGCCCGCGAGGACACTATCACAAGTGAGGCCGATATTTCAGTACCGGCTGTAGACGTGAACGTCGCTTTCCGTCTGCCCCCTGGAAAGGCCGATATCCTTCAACTGATCGTCGGAAAGTTCCATCAGCGCATTGTAGTTGCGCCGTTCGCTGATCTCGCGTGCCAGCCAGCGGACTGCCGTGACTGCTGCGGAAAGCAGGCCGGGCCGCATATGGCGCGAAGTGCGGATGTTGCGGGCCGGTATCGTGAAATTCGAGCTGTGCATGATGATCCTCCATCCTGGTTTGGATGGAGGCAGTGAACCATCAGCGGCAATCTTGCGCTGTCAGATTATTTAGCGATCGAGAGTAGCTTTTATGCCTTCAGCAGCCATTCGTGCTCTGTAGCATTGTGGAATTTCCAGATCCGCTTCGGCCCGGCCATGACGTTGAGATAATAGAGATCGTAGCCATGCGTCGCAGCGCAAGGGTGATAGCCCTTCGGCACCAGCGTCACGTCGCCGTCCTCGATCGCCATGGCCTCGTCGAGCGAGCGGTCGTCGGTATAGACGCGCTGGAAACCGAAACCCTGTGGAGGATTGAGGCGATGGTAATAGGTCTCCTCCAGGAAGCTCTCGTTCGGCAGGTCGTCCTGGTCGTGCTTGTGCGGTGGATAGGAGGAGGTGTGGCCGCCGGGCGTGATCACCTCGACGACGAGCAGCGAATGCGCCGAGCTGTCGTCCTCAGGCATGATGTTGTTCACATAGCGAACATTCGTGCCCTTGCCGCGCGTCAGCTGCGGATGCGTGCCGGGCGGAATCGCCTTGGCCTCATAGGTGCCGCCGCCGGGCGCCGAGCAGACGGCGAGTTCCAGATCGGTCTCTGCCGTGACGGACCATGTCGATTCCATCGGGATATAGAGCGCATGCGGCGCGCCATCGAAGGGGTTCATGCGCTCGCCGAGCGTGCCGAAATCCTTGGTGCCGGCCGAAGCCTTGCCCTTGCCGCTCACCCAGACCAGGCAGACTTCGCGATCGCCGGTCTCTCCGGAAACCGTCTCGCCCGGTTTGATCCGGTGCAGGTCGAAGCCGACATAGGTCCAGCCGGCGCTTTCCGGGGTGACATGCGTGACGCGGCCATGCGTGCCTGATGGTTTCACCTTGAGGTTTGGCATTGGTGTTTCTCCTCGTAAGTTGGTGGGCGCGGCCCCCTCATCCGGCTGCCGCCACCTTCTCCCCGAGGGGAGAAGGGATATGCCGCGCCGTCTCTATTCCCCTTCTATCCATCGGGGGTCCGAAGGACGGGTTGAGACCTGTGGCTCAACCCCGGCAACGGTGCCCGAAGGGCGGATGAGGGGGCCGCTTGCTCCAGCGGTCCGGTCAGTTCGTCCCTCTTGTGAGAGGGGGCTTACGTCCTGTTATCCCTTGGGAAAGCCTTCGGTCTCCACAGTATAACCAGCCGCCGTCATCACCCGCATCAGTTCGGCATGGCCGATCTCCGCCATCTTCTGCGGCGGCGCCTTGCGCGGGTCCTGTTCGGCCTCGACGACGAACCAGCCTTCGTAGCCGTGATCGGCAAAGCGCTGGACGATGGCGCCGAAATCGAGCGAGCCGTCGCCGGGCACTGTGAAGGCGCCAAGCGCTACGGCATCGAGGAAGGACTGGCGGCTGCGGTCGAGCCCGTCCACCACCGACTTGCGGATATCCTTGACGTGGACGTGATTGATACGGGCATGGTGGTTGTCGATGGCGCGCAGCACATCGCCGCCGGCAAAGGCGAAATGACCGGCGTCGAGCAGCAGCGGAATGCCGGCGCCCGAATTGCGCATGAAGGCGTCGAGTTCCGGTTCGGTTTCGACCACGGCCGCCATGTGGTGATGATAGGAGAGCGGCATGCCCTGTTCGGCGCACCATTCGCCGAATTCGGTGACGCGGCGTGCATAGGCCTTCATCTCGTCGTCGGAAAGGCGCGGCTTGGTGGCGAGCGGCTTGGAGCGGTCGCCCTGGATCGAGCGGCCGACTTCGCCATAGACGATGCAGGGCGCGTTGACCGCCTTGAACAGCTCGATCATCGGTGCGATGCGGTCCTTGTTGGCCGCAAGCTCTTCATTGACGAGCGTTCCGGAGAACCAGCCGCCGCACAGCGTCACGTCGGCGGCGCGCAGGATCGGCAGCATTTCTTCCGGGTTGCTGGGAAAGCGGCGGCCTTGCTCCATGCCGGTGAAACCGGCGCTGCGCGACTGCCGCAGGCATTCCTCGAGAGACACGTCGTCGCTGAGTTCGGGAAGGTCGTCGTTCCACCATGCGATGGGCGACATGCCGAGTTTGGCCTTCATCAACATTCTCCTTAAAAACATCGTGGAAGAGCGGGACCGCTCTTCCGAAAAAAATGGCGGTAATCTGTTCAGCCGATGCGCTGGGAAGCGCGGGCTTCGACATAACCCTTGCGCGCCTTGTTGACCTCTTCGCGCGGGCTGACTTCCGGCACCACGACATCCCACCAGTGGCCGCCGGCCTCGGTGGTGATGAGCGGGTCGGTGTCGATGACGAAGACGGACGTACGATCATTCTTCTTCGAATCGGCGATCGCCTGCTCGAGTTCGGCGATGGAGCCGACCTTGACGGCAATGGCGCCCATGCTTTCGGCGTGTGCACGGAAATCGATCTCCGGCATCACCTCATGATAGGAGTCCTTGAGCAGATTGTTGAAGTTGGCGCCGCCGGTTCCCATCTGCAACCGGTTAATGCAGCCATAGCCGCGATTGTCGAGCATGACGATATTGATCTTGAGGCCGAGCATGACCGAGGTCGCGATCTCGGAATTCATCATCATGTAGGAACCGTCGCCGACCATGACGACGACATCGCGTTCCGGACGCGCCATCTTGGCGCCGAGCCCGCCGGCGATCTCGTAGCCCATGCAGGAGAAGCCGTATTCCATGTGATAGCTGCCCGGTGACGTCGCCGGCCAGAGCTTGTGCAATTCTCCGGGCAGACCACCCGCGGCGCAAAGCACCGTCGTGTTCTCGCCGCCGATCGTGCGCGCCACCGCGCCGATCACCTGTGCATCGGAGGGCAGGGCGGTATTGGTCGCGGCCATCGCCTTGGTGGCAGCCTCCATCCAGACCTTCTTTTCCGCCGTTGCCTTCTCGGTAAGTGCCGCCGGCGCCTTCCAGCCGGAAAGTCCTGCCGAAAGCGCCTTCAGCCCTTCGCGGGCATCGGCCACCACAGGATGGCTGTCGTGCTTCACCGCGTCATAGGCGGCGATATTGAGGCCGACCATCTTCAGGCCGTCGTTCTTGAAGAGCGCCCAGGAGCCGGTCGTGAAATCCTGGCAGCGCGTGCCGACGGCGATGATGAGATCCGTCTCTTCGGCAATGGCATTCGCTGCCGAGGTGCCGGTGACGCCGACCGAGCCGAGCGCCAGCGGATGGGTCTCGTTGATCGACGATTTGCCGGCCTGGGTGACGACGACGGGGATGGCATGGGCTTCGGCGAAGGCGGCAAGCTCCTTGGTCGCCTGCGAATAGAGCACACCGCCGCCGGCAACGATCACCGGCTTTTGAGACGCCTTGATCAGCGCGATGGCGTTTGCCAACTCGTCGGCATCCGGCTGCGGCCGGCGGGTCGTCCAGACTTTTTCTTCGAACAGGCTTTCCGGATAATCGAAAGCTTCGGCCTGAACGTCCTGGCAGAGCGACAATGTCACCGGTCCGCAATCGAGAGGATCGGTCAGCACCTGCATGGCGCGCTTCAGCGCCGTGATGATCTGCTCCGGCCGGGTGATTCGGTCGAAGTAACGCGAAACCGGGCGGAAGGCGTCATTGGCGGACACCGTGCCGTCGCCGAAATCCTCGATCTGCTGCAGCACCGGGTCGGGCGCGCGGTTGGCGAAGACGTCGCCGGGCAGGAAGAGAACCGGAATGCGGTTGACATGCGCCACACCCGCGGCCGTCACCATGTTCAGCGCGCCGGGGCCGATCGAGGTCGTGCAGGCCATGAAGCGCTGGCGGAAGCTCGCCTTGGCATAGGCGATCGCGGCATGCGCCATGCCCTGTTCGTTATGGGCGCGATAGGTCGTCAATTCGCCCCGCACCTGATAGAGGGCCTCGCCGATGCCGGCGACGTTGCCGTGGCCGAAGATCGCCCAGACGCCACCGAAGATCGGCACCTTTTTGCCGTCGACAACAGTCATCTGAACTTTCAGGAAATGCGCGACGGCCTGCGCCATCGTCAACCGTATCGTCTTGCCCATCGGGGCCTCCCGAACTTTTTAACTCTTTGTCTGTTTTCCCCTCCCCAACCCCTCCCCACAAGGGGGAGGGGCTAACCTGCCGTGCCGTTTCACGCTGATTCAGCGCTTCTTCCAGCAGGACGGTTGCCGCCTAGTGCGAGGCGGCGCCTCAAGTTAAGCCCCTCCCCCTTGTGGGGAGGGGTTGGGGAGGGGCTTAATTCTCAGTGAAGCCCGCGCGTCTTAAGCCAGGCTTCCGTCAGTTGCCGGAAGCGGCCGGCCATGTCGGCGATCGCCTCCTCGTCGTTCATGTTGCCCGAGAGCCATGCCCGCGCCGGATCGGCAAAGATCGTCCGGCCGACGGCAAAGCCCTTGACCGAGGGGGCAGCCAGCGTCGCTTCGAAGCAGGAAATCAGCTCGTCGGCGGGCGCTTCGAGCCCGAGCAGCACGATACCGCGGCACCATGGATCATTTTTGGCGATGACCGCGTCGATCTTCTTCCAGGCCTCGCCGGAGGCTTGCGGCTCCAGCTTCCACCAGTCCGGCTTGATGCCGAGCGCATAGAGTTCTTCGAGCGCGGTCGCGATCGTATCGTCGGTGAGCGGGCCGTTCTTGCCGGCGATGATTTCCACCAGCAGTTCGCGGCCGACTTTGCGCGCGGCTTCGAAAAGCGTGCGCAGTTTCTCCTGCTGCTCCGTCTTTAGTTCAGCCGGATCGTCGGGGTGGTAGAAGCACAGGCACTTGATGCAATGTCCAAGCGGCCATTCCACAAGCTGGGAACCGATATCCTGGCTGAATTCGAAGCGCAGCGGCTTCGAGCCCGGCAGTTCCACCGGCCGTCCGATCCAGGAGAAATTCTTCGTTGCGGCGTCGAAGAACGCGTCGCGCCCGAAGCGTTCGTCGATCAGCATGCCGTAGCCATCGCGGCCGTTCGAAACCCTTGCTGCAGCCTCGACGGCCAGCCGCTTGAAAGCGACGATCTTATCATGGCCGACGCCGAGTTCATCGGCGACGCTGACGAGCTGCGAGCGGTGATCGATCGCCAGCGCCATCAGAAGCGGGATTTCGCCGCGGCGCGTCGATGCCCAATGGATATGGTTGATCGCCTCGTCCTTGCGCAGCGCCCGATGTTTGCTGCCGGTCTTCAGGAAGAAGTCGAGTTCCGCCCAGGTTGGATATTCCGGCGAGCAGAGCAGGCGGGAGACGGCGAAGGCGCCGCAGGCATTGGCCCAGGTGGCGCAGGTCTTCAGCGGCTCGTCGCGCAGGAAGCCGCGCAGGAAGCCGGACATGAAGGCGTCGCCGGCGCCGAGCACATTGAACACCTCGATCGGGAAACCCTCGCCGACGATACCAGCTTCGAGATCGTCGGCGATCGGCCCGTCATAGACGATGCAGCCCATGGCGCCGCGCTTGAGCACGATCGTCGCCGGTGTCAGGCGGCGGATTTCCTTCAGCGCACCAAGCACGTCGTCGGCGCCTGATGCGATCAGGATTTCCTCTTCGGTGCCGACGATGAGGTCGCAATCCGGCAGCGTCTCCTTCATCTTCGAGGAGACGCGGTCGGATTTCACATACCGCTCGAAACCTTCCGCATGGCCGGCAAGCCCCCAGAGGTTCGGCCGGTAGTCGATGTCGAAGATCACCTTGCGGCCGTTCTCCTTGGCGATGCGGATCGCCTTGCGCTGCGCGGCTTCGGTGTTCGGCCGCGAGAAATGCGTGCCGGAGACGAGAACGGCGCGCGAGGACTTGATGAAGTTTTCGTCGATATCGCCTTCCTCGAGCGCCATGTCTGCGCAATCGGAGCGATAGAAGATCATCGGCGATACGCCTTCGGCCTCGACCGCCAGCAGCACCAGCGCCGTCAGCCGTTCCTTGTCGGTGACGATGCCATCCGTCGCCACGCCTTCGCGCGCCGCCTGCTCGCGGATGAAGCGGCCCATCTGCTCGTCGCCGACGCGGGTGATGAGGCCGGACTTGAGGCCGAGCCGCGCAGTGCCGATGGCGATGTTGGACGGGCAGCCGCCGACGGATTTGGCGAAGGAAGCGATATCCTCCAGCCGCGAACCGATCTGCTGGCCGTAAAGATCGACCGAGGAGCGGCCGATGGTGATTACATCAAGCGCCGGCTCCGGCTGTGAACCCGGATTCGATTGTACCATGATGTCCTCCCGCTAGATTTTTGCGCGGCTTCCAGTGCCTGCGAATGCCAATAATGAAACATTGGTTCCGATATTTTGTCAATTCGGAATGTTTATTCCATTTTCTCTTTTCCAGCTTTTGAATGCTGACGCTTGCGCCGCCGTTCGGCGATCGCAACCGGCAGCGCCATGGTGAGCGCCATCGAGGCCGAAAGGGAACGGAAGCCTGCGAAGTCCGCTTCCGCCACTTCGAACCAATGTGTGGCGCAGGCGGCAAGCGGCGAAAAGGCCGAATCGGTGATTGCAATGATGGGGACGCCGCGGTCGGCAAGCTCCTGGCTCTGCGTGAGGCTGTCGGCCGCATAGGGCGAGAAGCTCGCCGCGATCGCTGCATCCTTTGGTGTTGCGAACTGCACCATCTCGGGATCGACGCCGTTCGGCGAGGCGACGATCTGGTGACGGATGTTGAGCTTGGAAAAAGCGTAGGTCATATGCGCCGTCAGCGGATAGGAGCGTCGCTTGGCGATCAGATAGATCGTCTCGGCGGCGGCTAGGATGTTCACCGCCTTTGTGAAAGTGTCCGTCTGCACCGTTGCCGCCAGCCGGTTGACCGACTGATTTGCCGCGGCAATGAAGCCGGAGAGCAGATTGGCGTCCTCGTCGTCGCCGCTCGCCTGCTCCAGCGTGACGAGCCGCTCTTCATAACTCAGCGTCCGGTCGCGCAGCCTTTCGCGGAAGATGCTCTGAAGGTCGGAAAAGCCTTCATAGCCGAGATGATGTGCCAGGCGCACCAGCGTCGAGGGCTGGACCTCGGAGGCGGCGGCGATGCTCGCCGTCGTGCCGAAGGCGATTTCGTCGGGATTGCCGAGGGCGAAGGCGGCGACCTGCGCCAGCCGCTTCGGCATGCTTGCCTTGCGCTCGATGATCGTGCTGCGCAGGCTTTCGAAATCGCGCGGCACACGCGCTTGACCCTGGGGACCATTATCCATGCTGGCGGCTCACGAGATGAAACAAATATTCCATATTGTCGAGCATAGACGATTTCAAAGTGGACGCCTAATTGTTTTTAATCCCCTGTAATTCAAGGTTTTTGGACAGAAAATCGAGGGGGAGGCGAAAATCTGTGATGAGTCGTCGCTTGTCAAAATGATCTAAATATTCCAAAAATCCGCGCGCAGCTCTGGAGGAGACGGAAATGAAGCCACTCGGCATCGGTTTGATCGGCACCGGTTATATGGGCAAGTGCCATGCGCTGGCGTGGAATGCGGTGAAGACGGTGTTCGGCGATGTCGAACGGCCGCGGCTCGTGCATCTGGCGGAAGCCAATGCCGGACTTGCTGAGGCGCGCGCCGGTGAATTCGGCTTCGAGAAGGCGACGGCCGACTGGCGGGCGCTGATCGCCGATCCCGAGGTCGACGTCGTCTCCGTCACCACGCCCAATCAGTTTCACGCGGAAATGGCCATCGCCGCTCTTGAAGCCGGCAAGCATGTCTGGTGCGAAAAGCCGATGGCGCCGGCCTATGCCGATGCCGAACGCATGCTGGAAACGGCGAAGAGATCCGGCAAGGTCGCTGCCCTTGGCTACAACTATATCCAGAATCCCGTCATGCGTCATATCAAGACGCTGATTGGCGAGGGCGCCATCGGCACGGTCACCCATATCCGCGTGGAGATGGACGAGGATTTCATGGCCGATCCCGATGCGTTTTTCTATTGGAAGAGCGAGCTTTCCGCCGGCTACGGCGCGCTTGACGATTTCGCCGTGCACCCGCTGTCGCTGCTCTGGTATCTTTTCGGCCATGTCGAGGCTGTCATAACGGATATGGTGAAGCCCTATGCCGACCGGCCGCTCAGCGAAGGTGGTCGCCGCGCGGTCGAAAACCACGATGGCGCCAGCGTGCTGATGCGGCTCGGCGGCGGCATCTCCGCGGTCCTGATGGCGAATCGCGCCGCCTGGGGTCGCAAGGGCCGCATCGCCTTGCAGATTTTCGGCTCGAAGGGCTCGATCGTCTACGACCAGGAGCGCATGAACGAATTCGAGCTCTATCAGGCCGAGGGGCGCGGCTCGGAACAGGGCTTCCGCAAGATACTGGCGGCGCCTGCCCATCGGCCTTATGATCGCTTCATCCCGGCGCCCGGCCACGGTCTCGGCTTCAATGACCTGAAGATCATCGAATGCCGCGAGCTGATCCGGGCAATATCGGGCGAGCCGTCGTCGATCGTGACATTTGAAGACGGTCTCAGGATAGAGAAGTCGGTGCATGCCATGGCACAGTCCTTCCACGAGCGTCGCTGGATCGAGATCGGCTGAATGTAAGAAGCCGCTTTCCGTTGACGGCGCATAGGGCAGGCGATAGGCCTTGGCATGGGTGTCGGGCGCAGTTTCGGGAGTGATATCGTGACGGATAGACTGGTGATCATCGGCGCGGGCCAGGCCGGTTTCGCATTGGCAGCCAAGCTGCGTGCATTGAAGGATACGCGCCCGATCACTCTCATCGGCGCCGAGGACGTCGCTCCCTATCAGCGCCCGCCGCTTTCGAAGAAATACCTGCTTGGTGAAATGGCCTTCGACCGGCTGCTGTTCCGCCCGGAGCAGTGGTATCCCGAACATGATGTCGATCTCCGTCTGTCGACCTGGGCCGAGCAGATCAAGCGGGACAGCAAGCAGGTCCTGCTGCAGGACGGCTCCGTCCTCGACTACGGCACGCTGGTGCTCGCAACAGGCTCGACGCCGCGCCGGCTGCCAGCCGCGATCGGCGGCGATCTCGAAGGCGTCTATGTCGCCCGCGACAAGCGTGATGCCGATCTTCTGGCCGACGAGATGCGCCCCGGTCGCCGCGTGCTCATCATCGGCGGCGGTTACATCGGTCTTGAGGCGGCCGCCGTTGCCCGCCATCGCGGCCTTGAGGTCACCGTCATCGAGATGGCTGACCGCATCCTGCAGCGCGTCGCGGCGAAGGAGACCGCCGACATCATGCGCGCGATCCACGAAGCCCATGATGTGATGATTCGCGAGAAGACCGGCCTCAAGCACCTGATCGGCAAGGATGGCCGCGTCGCCGGTGCGGCACTTTCCGACGGATCGGTCATCGATGTCGATTTCGTCGTCGTCGGCATCGGCGTCGTGCCGAATGACCTTCTCGCCAAGGAAGCCGACCTCGAAGTCGCCAACGGCATCGTCGTCGACGAATTCGCCCGCACCTCCGACCCGTCGATCTTTGCGGCCGGCGATTGCGCCGCACTTCCCTGGCAGGGCGGCCGCATCAGGCTCGAATCGGTGCAGAACGCCGTCGACCAGGCCGAAGCGGCGGCGGCCGTCATCGCCGGCGGCAGCGAGCCTTATGAGCCGAAACCGTGGTTCTGGTCCGACCAATACGACGTCAAGCTGCAGATCGCCGGCTTCAATCTCGGTTATGACGAGACGCTGCTGCGCCCCGGCGCCCGCGAAGGCGCCCATTCGGTCTGGTATTTCAGGGAAGGCTCGCTGATCGCCGTCGACGCGATCAACGACGCGAAAGCCTATGTGACCGGCAAGAAACTGCTGGAATCCGGCGCCAACCTCGACAAATCGATTCTCGCCGATCCCTCTGCGGATCTGAAGAGCCTCCTGGGCTGAGGCCCGGGAGGATCGTTGAGGCGCGCGCGCCATCTCTTCCTTTGCCTGCGTGTATAAGGGAGAAAAAGCGCTTGCTTCACCTGCCGAATGGCTCTATCAGGCTCCCACCGGAGAGGTGGCCGAGTGGTCGAAGGCGCTCCCCTGCTAAGGGAGTATACGTCAAAAGCGTATCGTGGGTTCGAATCCCATCTTCTCCGCCATCCCTGTTTTCCCCAATTCACAATGGCCTTTAGCCCTCAGCGCGAATCGAAGTCGCATAGTTGGCTATGCCTCACGGTCGCGCGGCGGGAAAATATCCCTGCCCTGGGCGAAAGAATCGCCTGCGGGATTCATCTGCCGCGACTCATGCGCACTGAATGGCGAAAAGCGGGCCGGTGAGTATCTGGTTACGCTTCCGATAAGCGTGTTGCTCCCCGCGAAGGGCGGAAATTGTCAAAAAAGTGTTGGAACTGTGTGTCCAGCCCGGTGTCCAACTCTTTGTTGGTTTCGCCTAACCAGCCGCAAAATCAGGCTTTTCTTAACAAAGTATAAAGGAAATTGGGGCCGGTCGCCCGACTTGTGTCCTTTCAGCAACACGGTTTCGTGAAGGCTCCCCCAAACCCCTCATTCGAGTAAGTTGGTGATTGCGTGACGGCTTCCGTCTTGTATTTTCACCCTCGGAAGCAAGGGCGGCTGATCGTCCACTTCTTGAAGCACGGGGATGGGGCAGGGAACGCTGCTCAGCGAAAGATCCCAAACCCGATTGAAACTTTGAATTGGAGGTCATTTATGAACATCAAGAGCCTTCTTCTCGGCTCCGCTGCTGCTCTTGCAGTAGTATCCGGCGCTCAGGCTGCTGACGCAATCGTCGCTGCCGAGCCGGAACCGGTTGAATATGTTCGCGTCTGCGACGCTTACGGCACCGGCTACTTCTACATCCCTGGCACCGAAACCTGCCTCAAGATCRAMGGCTACATCCGTTTCCAGGTTAACGTTGGCGAAGACGTCGGCGGCGATTCTGACTGGGATGCAKTYACCCGCGGTCAGGTTCAGTTCACGGCCAAGAGCGACACCGAGTATGGTCCGCTGACCGGCGTCATCGTCATGCAGTTCAATGCTGACAATKCCTCCGACCAGGAAGCTCATCTCGACTCCGCTTACCTCGACGTCGCGGGCTTCCGCGCCGGTCTCTTCTACAGCTGGTGGGACGATGGCCTCTCGGGTGAAACCGACGACATCGGCTCCGTCGAAACGCTGCACAACTCCATCCGTTATCAGTATGAAACCGGCGACTTCTACGCTGGCATCAGCGTCGACGAACTGGAAGACGGCGTTTACAAGGTCGGCGAAGAAGCCAACAACGTTGGCGTTGCTGTCGGTCTCGGTGGCAAGGCTGGCGCATTCAGCTACCAGATCACCGCTGGCTACGACTTCGACAACGAAGACGGTGCTGTCCGCGCAATGGGCACGGTTGACATCGGCCCCGGCACGCTCGGCCTCGCTGGCGTATACTCCTCCGGCCCGAACTCCTACTACTCTGCTGCTGAGTGGGCTATCGCTGCCGAATACGCCATCAAGGCAACCGACAAGCTGAAGATCACCCCGGCCGTTCAGTACTACGGCAACTACTTCGGCGGTGGCAAGGTTGTTCCGGATGACTTCGACGATCTCGGCGATGCCTGGAAGGTCGGTCTGACGCTCGACTACCAGATCGTAGACAACTTCTACGCCAAGGTTTCGGTTCAGTACCTCGATCCGGAAGATGCTGACGACTCCACCTCGGGCTACTTCCGCCTGCAGCGTGCATTCTAATCTGATCTGACTTCGGTCAATCAGGAAAGCCCGGCTCTCGAGCCGGGCTTTTTGTATTTGAACGTAGGGCAAATTTGCCGGCTGATCGGCTTCGATGGGATCAGCAGCAGGCGGTGATAAAAGCCCGGATTGCAGCGGGGATATTGCCGAGATGCAGAAGGGGCGCATGTCCTTGCCCGTCGGCAGCATGAAGAATCAAGGCCGAATGCCGCCGCGCCATTTCGTTTGCGGTTTCTTCTGAAAGCAGCGGCGAATTTTTGCCGCGGATCAGCATGAGGGGCAAGCGGCTCAGGCTGGCGAACTGCTCCCAGAGATCAGGCAACGGCCGGCCGAAATCGATCGATTTCAACGCCTCCGCGATAGCAGGATCAAAATCGGCAACCGGCCTTCCGCCGACATCGCGATAAAGGGCAAGTGCCATCTCGCGCCAGTCCTGCTCTTCAAGTGCGGTAAACGACGCGCCGTGATTCTCCTGCAATATGTCAGCCGCCTCGTTCCAGTCCGCCGGCCTCCTGCCGCTGTTGAGGTAATCCCGGATCAGCGCCAGTCCTTCGGCCTCTATCACAGGCCCGATATCGTTGAGGATGACGGCTTCCAGAAGATCCGGCCTCGTCGCCGCGATCAGGTGCAGGATCAGTCCGCCCCGGGATGTGCCGATGAAGATTGCTCGCTCAATGCCGAACTCCGCACATGCGGTAAGAATGTCACCGGCCTCTATGGCGAGATTGTAGTTCGCCTTGTTCTCATCCCATGCAGAGTTTCCGCGCCCGCGCGAATCGAGTGCGATGACCCTGCGCGGTGCCGTCGCGTCCCGCGATAGCAGCAGTGCGAGCGGATGAAAATCTCGGCTGTTGCGAGTGAGGCCCGGCAGGCAGATCACCGGCAGCCGTCCGGCGGCTACCGCCTCGTTGGACCGATAATCGCGGGCATAGAGCTTCAGCCCGTCAGAGGAAGTGTAAAATCGTTCCTGGAAATCGTTCGCATCCATATTCGGCATCGCATCCCTCGAAACCTGTCGGTCCCGAAGATGTAGCTTGCTTTTCGAGCCACGCAAATGGCCTCAGGAGGCGCTTCGTCCGCCGATGAGGTCGCGTTCGATATCGGTCGGTTGGCCGAGACGGGCCTTATAGACCTCGTAGTTTTCCATCACCCGCTGCACGTAGTTGCGCGTTTCGGGGAAGGGGATGCGCTCGATCCAGTCGACGATCTCATCGATCGGTCTGCCGCGCGGATCGCCATAACGGCCGATCCATTCCGGCACACGCTTCGGCCCCGCATTGTAGGCGATGAAGGTGAGGATATAAGAACCGCCGAATGCGTCGATCTGCTCGCCGAGATAATGCGCACCAAGCGTCGCGTTGTAGCCGGCATCGGCCGTCAGCTTGTCCTTCGAGTAGGCGATGTTGTGACGTTTGGCCACCGCCTGGGCCGTTCCCGGCAGAAGCTGCAGCAACCCCCGCGCATTCGCGGCCGAAACGGCGGAGGGGTTGAAGGCGCTTTCCTGCCGGGCGATGGCATAGGCGAGCGCCTTTCCCGAGCCTGATATATTGGCGTTCGCCGGAATAACCCCGACTGGAAAGGCGAGAGCTGCGACATCGATACCGCGCCCATAGGCGACCTTGCCAATCTGCAGCGAAAGATGATGATCGCCGGACTGTTCCGCCTGCGCCGCAAGGATCGCCAGCTCGCCGGGGCTCTGCAGTTGATCGGCGAGTGCGAGGTAAAGCGTGTCGGCCCGCCACCCATGGCCTGCGGCTTCCAGCCGGGCGATCGCCTGCACGGCTTCACGTGCCTGGAAGCGCTGCCGGTCGTCCGTGCTCGGCGCGGGATAGGTGACGTTCAAAGTCTTTCGCCCTAGTCTTTCGGCGGCGAGCTGGCCGTAGAAAGTGCCGGGAAAGTTTGCAGCCTTGGCATAGAATTCACTGGATTTGCCGGGGCCGCCGGCCTCGGCTGCCCGTCCCAGCCAATACCAGGCGCGTGAAACCGAAATCGGACCATTGGAGGTCTGAAGGATCTTGCGGAAATGTGTTTCCGCCGTCGCCGGATCCTGCAACCCGCGAAGCGCATACCATCCGGCATGAAACTCCGCCTCGACGATATCGGTCGGGCTCGTTGCGGCGTAGTTTGCGACGATGCGATAGGCGGGCTTGAACTGTCCTTGGTCGACGAGGCCGCGGCTGACGATGCGTTGTTCGTTCCACCATTCGCCGGAATTCACGAGTTCGGCACGCTCACGCGGCATCTGCTCCAGAAGTGCGGCCGCCTCGGCATATTTGTCCTGCTTGCGCAGATATTCGATCCGGGCGAACAGCAGCCCGGCATCGCCGCGCCATCTCGCATCGACGGCGTTGAGAAGCGCACCGGCATTGGCGGCCTTGCCGTCGACAGCGGCCCAGGCCTTGTAAAGCGATGGCGCCTGGCCCATGTCCCCGAAGCGCTTGGCTTGCGCCACGCGGCCGCGATACATCAGATAGTCCATCCGCGCCTTGTGGTCGGCAGGCGTCAACAGGGCGGAGAATTCGACGAGAATCTTGTCTTCCGTCGCCTTGTCGAGAGCCTCTCCGCGCCACGCCTTGCGGATATATTTGGCAGCCTGCGCCTGTTTGCCTGATGCAGTCAGCGCCCGGCCGAGGATGACGGCGCCTTGTACCGTCTCGGGTGCCGTATCGCCGAAGGCTGCAAGCACGGTTGATGGGGCGGGGTTTTCGTCATAGAGCGCGCGCTCGGAATAGGCGCGCAGCCGCGTAAGCCCCGGCCAGCTCTTGAGTTCCTGCGAGGCGCTGGCAATTTCGTAGGAGGGAACGCCCTTCAGCCCGGAGACGGCGATCGCCCAGGTCAGGATATGGCGGTCGAGCGTGCCGCCGCGCATGCTGTCGCGGATCGAAATCGCCTGTTGCGGGTTCTTGTCGGAAAGCGCATCGAGGCCGGCTTTCAGATCGCCATTGACGGGGGCGATTGCCGGATTGCGCGGAATGGCGCCGGTCGTGATCGACTCCGGTACCGAGGTTTCGGGAATGAAGCCGAGCGGCTTGACGGCGGGCATGGGAATGCCTTCGCCGGGAAGCGGCGACGCAACGCTGCCCCACGCAGCGGCAACAAGGCCGAAGGCGGAGAGGATCAGGACAGCTTTTTTCATCCGGAATCTCGCAACGAAAACACGCCCTGCCATTTGGCTGGAGGCATCTTAACGAAACCTTACCGTATCAGGTAAAATTCAATCACATCTGCTATCGGAATTTGCCCTAAACCGAACTCTACGCGCTTGTCGCGACGATTTCGTCGCTCTATGGTGCGCAACTCATATTCATGGAATGCGGCCGAAGCAAGGATTTGGTCGTGAGGAGCTTTGCATGTTCAATGGGTCCATCCCCGCCCTCGTCACCCCCTTCACCGATGCCGGCCTGATCGACGAAGTGAGCTTCGCCGCGCATGTCGACTGGCAGATCAGGGAAGGCAGCAGTGGTCTCGTTCCGGTCGGGACGACAGGCGAATCCCCGACACTGTCGCATGCCGAGCACAAACGGGTCGTGGAACTCTGCATCGAAGTCGCCGCCAAGCGCGTTCCCGTCATGGCCGGCGCAGGCTCGAACAATACGCGCGAAGCGGTCGAGCTTGCCCAGCATGCCGAGAAGGTCGGCGCGAACGCCGTGCTTGTCGTCACGCCCTATTACAACAAGCCGACGCAGAAGGGCCTGATCGCGCATTTTTCGGCGATTGCCGAGGCCGTCGATCTTCCGATCTATATCTATAATATCCCCGGCCGGTCGGTGGTCGACATGACGCCGGAAACGATGGGTGCGCTCGCCAAGGCGTATAAGAATATCGTCGGTGTCAAGGACGCGACGGGCAAGATTGAGCGCGTCTCCGAGCAGCGTATCACTTGCGGCAAGGATTTCCGGCAACTGTCCGGCGAGGATGCGACGGCGCTCGGTTTCAACGCCCATGGCGGCGTCGGCTGCATTTCGGTGACGGCCAATGTCGCTCCGCGCCTCTGCGCCGATTTCCAGGCGGCGACGCTGGCGGGGGATTATGCCCGGGCGCTGGAATATCAGGACCGGCTAATGCCGCTGCACAAGGCGATCTTCATGGAACCGGGTCTCTGCGGCGCCAAATACGGGCTCTCCAGGCTTGGCCGCATGAGCCGCAATGTCCGCTCGCCGCTGCTTTCGAGCCTGGAGCCGGCAACGGAAGCGGCGATCGATGCCGCCCTGCGTCATGCCGGGCTGCTGAACTGAGAGCCGGCCGTCTTCACAAGGTCGGTTCGTTCCCTTACATAAAAGGGCAAGAAATGAGGGCGCGGCTTTTCGCGCCCTGAAGCAATGGAATGTCGTCATGGCCCCCAAAGGCAGCCAGCGCGTGGTGAACAAGATCGTGGCCGAAAACCGTAAGGCCCGCTTCAACTACGAGATTATCGATACTTATGAAGCAGGTCTCGTGCTGAAGGGCACCGAGGTCAAGTCGTTGCGCGAAGGCAAGGCCAATATTGCCGAATCCTATGCCTCGGATGAAGATGGCGAGATCTGGCTGATCAATTCCTATCTGCCGGAATATCTGCAGGCGAACCGCTTCAACCACGAACCGCGCCGGCGCCGCAAGCTGTTGCTGTCGGGCCGTGAAATCCATCGGCTCCGTTCTGCCGTCAACCGCGAAGGCATGACGCTGGTCCCGCTGAAGATCTATTTCAACGATCGCGGCCGGGCGAAAATGGAACTGGCGCTCGCCAAGGGCAAGAAACTTCACGACAAGCGCGAATCCGAGAAGGAGCGCGATTGGAACAGGCAGAAGAGCCGGCTGCTGAAGGACAATGGCTGATCATTGGCTGGCGATTGTGCTGCTCGCCATGCGTAATTGCCATGCCGAAATGAAAAAAGCCGATGTGCTTTGACGAGCACGTCGGCTTTAAAGCGCAAGACCGTTTAGTCTTCGAAGTCGCTGGCTGGGGCGACTTCGGCGGGGCGTGGCGCCCGCTCCGAAGGATCGCGGCCGATTTCGGCCTTCAGAGACAAGAGATCGATAAAGTGGTCGGCCTGCCGGCGCAGGTCGTCGGCGATCATCGGCGGCTGCGTCGACATGGTCGAAATCACCGAGACCTTGCGGCCCCTGCGCTGCAGCGCCTCGACCAGGTTCGTGAAGTCGCCGTCGCCGGAGAAGATGACGAGGTGATCGACCGTCTCGGACTGTTCCATGGCATCGATCGCAAGCTCGATGTCCATATTGCCCTTGATCTTGCGGCGGCCCATGGAATCCGTGAACTCCTTGGCGGGCTTGGTGACGACTTTGTAGCCGTTGTAGTCGAGCCAGTCGATCAGCGGGCGGATCGAGGAATATTCCTGATCCTCGATCAAGGCGGTGTAATAGTAGGCACGCAGGAGGTAGCCGCGTTTCTGGAATGCTTTCAAGAGCTTGCGGTAATCTATATCGAAACCGAGGCTCTTGGATGCAGCGTAGAGGTTGGCGCCGTCAATGAAGAGTGCAATTTTTTCGCGTGGGTCAAACATCGCTTACCAATCCAATGAGAGCAATCGAAATCCGCAGGCACAGAAGCCAATGAAAACAATGGTTTGTGTTGTGATTTCGATCTGGTCCTTACTTTATGAATTATTCATATATGAAAGATTTAGGGCACGATTCGGCATATTCCAAGCAACCTTAGATGGAATTGTGACATTCTCCATGGAATTTAGCTCAGCCGCGGATAAAGACGAGGGGAGGCCAAACGAAAAACTTGTATTTGCCTGGTTTTAATTGTATCCGGCGTGCTAATCCCGAAATGACGACCGTAAAGGACAGGCAATGGCCCGTGTCACAGTTGAAGATTGCATTGACAAGGTAGAGAACCGCTTCGAGCTGGTTCTGCTCGCGAGCCACCGCGCCCGGCTGATTTCCCAGGGCGCCTCGATCACCATCGATCGCGACAACGATAAAAACCCTGTCGTGGCGCTTCGCGAAATTGCCGACGAGACGCTTTCGCCCGACGACCTCAAGGAAGATCTGATCCATTCGCTCCAGAAGCACGTCGAAGTCGACGAGCCCGAGCCCGATCCGGCAAGCATGATCGCCGCCGGCGGCGCAGTCGCAGCCGACAGCGAGGAGCAGGACGATCTGCCGGAAACCATCACTTTCGACCAGATGTCGGAAGAAGAGTTGCTGGCCGGTATCGAAGGCCTCGTGCCGCCGGAAAAGAGCGACGACTACTAAGCGCATAAAAGGAACGACGATTACCAATCGTCAATCTTGCGCCTTTATTGCTTAGGCATATTATTGCCCATGTGTGCGCCAATCGTTGATTGGCGCGCTTTTATTTTTATCGGAGTGGCTTTGGAATGATGCGGCAGTACGAGCTCGTGGAGCGGGTTCAGCAATACAAGCCCGATGCCAATGAAGCACTGCTGAACAAAGCCTATGTCTATGCCATGCAGAAGCATGGCCAGCAAAAGCGCGCGAGCGGCGATCCCTATATTTCGCATCCGCTCGAGGTCGCCGCCATCCTCACAGATATGCATCTCGATGAATCGACGATCGCGGTTGCGCTGCTGCACGACACGATCGAGGACACGACGGCGACGCGCGCCGAGATCGACGAACTGTTCGGCGAGGATATCGGCCGCCTGGTCGAGGGGCTGACGAAGATCAAGAAGCTCGATCTCGTCACCAAGAAGGCGAAGCAGGCGGAAAACCTGCGCAAGCTGCTGCTCGCGATATCAGACGACGTGCGCGTGCTGCTCGTCAAGCTTGCCGATCGCCTGCACAACATGCGCACCCTCGACCATATGTCCGCCGACAAACGCGCCCGCATTTCCGAGGAGACGATGGAAATCTATGCGCCGCTTGCCGGTCGCATGGGTATGCAGGACATGCGTGAGGAGCTTGAAGAGCTCTCTTTCCGCCATATGAACCCGGAAGCCTACGAGACCGTCACCAAGCGGCTGGAAGAGCTTTCCAAGCGCAACGAGGGCATCGTCAAGAAGATCGAAGCCGAACTGCGCGATCTCCTGGTCGCAAGCGGCCTGACGAGCGCCTATGTCAAGGGCCGGCAGAAGAAGCCTTATTCCGTCTTTCGCAAGATGCAGTCGAAGTCGCTGTCCTTCGAACAGCTTTCCGATGTCTACGGCTTCCGCCTGATCGTCGAGGACATTCCTTCCTGTTACCGCGCGCTCGGTATCGTCCACACGCGCTGGCGTGTCGTGCCCGGCCGCTTCAAGGATTATATCTCGACGCCGAAGCAGAACGATTACCGCTCGCTGCACACCACGATTGTCGGTCCCTCCAGCCAGCGCATCGAGCTGCAGATCCGCACCAAGCGCATGCATGAAATCGCCGAATTCGGCATCGCCGCGCACACGCTTTACAAGGACGGCGCCACCAATACCGATGGCGACATCCTGTCCCGCGAGTCCAATGCCTATTCCTGGCTGCGCCATACGATCGAGGCGCTCGCCGAAGGCGACAGCCCGGAAGAATTCCTCGAGCACACCAAGCTCGAACTCTTCCAGGATCAGGTCTTCTGCTTCACACCGAAGGGCAAGCTGATCGCCCTGCCGCGTGGCGCCACGCCGATCGATTTCGCCTATGCGGTGCACACCAATATCGGCGACACCACGGTCGGCGCCAAGATCAACGGCCGCATCATGCCGCTGGTGACGCGGCTTGCAAATGGCGATGAGGTCGAGATCATCCGTTCCGGCGTCCAGGTTCCGCCAGCCGCCTGGGAGGAAATCGTCGTCACCGGCAAGGCGCGCGCCGCCATCCGCCGCGCCACCCGCATGGCGATCCGCAAGCAATATGCCGGCCTCGGCCACCGTATTCTCGAGCGTACCTTCGACAGGGCCGGCAAAATCTTCTCGCGCGAGGCGATGAAGCCGGCGCTGCACCGTCTCGGCCAGAAGGATGTCGAGGATGCCATCGCCGCCGTCGGCCGCGGCGAGATGTCCTCGCTCGATGTGCTGCGCGCCGTCTATCCCGATCATCAGGATGAGCGCGTCACCGTGAAGCCCTCCGGTGACGATGGCTGGTTCAATGTCCGCAGCGCGGCCGGAATGATCTTCAAGATCCCCGGCAAGACCAAAGCCGGGCTCGACAGCGGCCACGCGGACATCGAGGCAGATGCCGCGATCGGGCCGATCCGCGGCCTTTCCGGTAATGTCGACGTCAAGTTCGCGACGACAGGCGCCGTGCCCGGCGACCGTATCGTCGGCATCATGGATCAGGGCAACGGTATCACCATCTATCCGATCCAGTCGCCGAGCCTGCAGCGTTTCGACGATCAGCCCGATCGCTGGATCGATGTCCGCTGGGATCTCGACGAGGCCAACAAGTCGCGTTTCATGGCTCGCATCATGGTCAATGGGCTGAACGAGCCCGGCACGCTCGCCAAGGTCGCTCAGACCGTTGCCGGCCTCGACGTCAATATCCGCTTGCTGAACACGGTGCGGGTAGCGGCCGATTTCACCGAGATGATGCTCGAAGTCGAGGTCTGGGACCTGCGCCAGCTCAACCAGTTGCTCGCCCAGATGAAGGAACTGGACTGCATTGCCACCGTCCGGCGGCTCTATGAGTAAGCTGCCGTTAAGTCTATCACGGGTTTGATTGGAAAATTGCACATTTTATGATCGTTTCGTGGTCGGGCTGGCTCGCCGAAAAGGCAAGCAATGCAATTTGCGCATGGCTGTCTCCATGTCTCGGCTGTGGTAATTAACCTTTGCCGGGCCTATCTTCTGGTCATCGAAACGCAAACAGAAGATGAGACAAGATAATGTTTGATCCTATCAGGAAAATCGCCCGCGCCCTTCGCGCTCCGACCACGCAGGAACGTGAAATGGCTTACCTCAACGGCTCGTTCGATCGTATCGATCTCGAGTTTCGTCAGCGCCAGGTCGACCGCGGTCTGTTCCGCAGCCGTTGATACTGAGCTTTATACTTGAACTGAAGTGAGGGACGTTATGCGTAACGGACGCCCCTCGGCATGAAGAGCCTTCTCGATACGGCGAGGAGAGGCGGCCTGTTTTTCGGCTGGTATCATTTGCCGCTCTTGTCATGGCCGCGTGCGCTGCACTAAATACCGGCCATGTTGTTTCGCCGTCGCAAGCCTGCGGGATTCAAGGAAAAGATGCGGGAGCTTTTGTGGCCCCGTAAAGGTTTCCTTCGCCCGATCCGTTATCTGACAATGCGCATCCTGCGTCTGAGCGCTTCGCCGCATGCGGTTGCGGCCGGGGTCGCTGCGGGTGTGTTCGTCTCGTGGACGCCCTTTATCGGCGTGCATTTCATCATGGCCTTCGTCATCACCTATTTCCTCTCGGGCAATATGGTGGCTGCCGCGCTCGGTTGCGCGGCTTTCGGCAATCCGCTGACCTATCCCTTCATCTGGGGTATCACCTGGGAAATCGGCCATCTGCTGTTGAGCCGCGAAGATCATCTGGCAGGCCAGGCGGTGGATCTCGCCGCCCTCTTTCACAAGCTGAACTTTTCAGAGCTTTGGAAGCCGGTGCTGGAGCCGATGCTGATCGGCGCCATCCCGCCGGCGGCGGTGACGGCAGTTGCGCTCTATGCGCTGACATTCTACACCGTGAAGGGTTTTCAGACGCGCCGCCGCATGCGGTTGATGGAGCGGGCGCGCCTGCGTTTTGCCGGTCCGGCCGGCGACATGCCGAGCGTATGAAGCCGATGCAGAATTCTTAAATCACGGAAGGCTCCGCATGATCATCGGCATTGGCAGCGATCTCATCGACATCCGTCGTGTCGAAAAATCCATCGAGCGTTTCGGCGAGCGCTTCACCCACCGCTGCTTCACCGAGGTCGAGCGCGCCCGTTCGGATCGGCGCGCAAACCGTGCCGCATCCTACGCGAAGCGTTTCGCCGCCAAGGAGGCGTGCTCAAAGGCGCTCGGCACCGGGATCGCGCAGGGCATTTTCTGGAAGGATATGGGCGTCGTCAATCTGCCGAGCGGCAAGCCGACCATGGTGCTGTCAGGTGCTGCCGCCGTCGTCCTGGAATCGATGCTGCCGGCGGGCCACCGACCCGCCATTCATTTGACAATAACGGATGATTATCCCTTGGCGCAGGCCTTCGTGATTATCGAGGCATTGCCCGAGAGCCTCTGATCGCGACGTCTCGTCGCTTTTGATGTTGTCGCCATTGCCGCAACCGGCCGAAGCCGCTAGAGAGAACAACAGAAAGAATTGCGCCTCCGCGGCGTCTTGAAGGAATAAGACTGCGTGTCCGAAAAAGTCGATACCAAGCCGAACGCCCTCTGGGAAAATATCAAAGTCATCATTCAGGCGCTGATTTTGGCGATGGTGATCCGAACTGTGCTGTTCCAGCCCTTCACGATCCCGTCCGGTTCGATGATGCCGACGCTGCTCGTCGGCGACTACATCTTCGTCAATAAGTTCGCTTACGGCTATTCGAAATATTCGCTGCCCTTCTCGCCCGACATTTTCAGCGGCCGCCTGTTCGGCTCCGATCCGAAGCGCGGCGATATCGTCGTCTTCCGTTTCCCGCCGAATCCCGAGATCGACTACATCAAGCGCTGCATCGGCCTGCCGGGCGATCGCGTTCAGATGAAGGAAGGTGTTCTCTACGTCAACGGCAAGCCGGTTCCGAAGGTGGCGGACGGTGCCTTCACGTCGGATTACAAGCTCGATCCGGGCGCGGACGTTCCGGTGTTCCGCGAGACGCTCGACGACGGCAAGAGCTATGACACGCTCGACCAGTCACCGGAAACGCGCGGCGACAACACCCGTGAGTTCATCGTCCCTGAAGGCCACTATTTCATGATGGGCGACAACCGCGACAACTCGGCCGACAGCCGCTTCGACGTTGGCTTCGTGCCCGCGGAAAACCTCGTCGGCCGCGCCAGCGTCATCTTCTTCTCGCTCGGCAACGACACATCCTTCCGCGAAATCTGGAAGTGGCCGACGAACATGCGCTGGGATCGCCTCTTCAAGGTCGTTGAATGAGTAAGGCGCAGACGCTTTCTGCTGCCGACCGCGCTAAGCTCGAAGCCCTGATCGGTCACGACTTCGCCGAAAAGGAGCGCCTGGACCGCGCGCTGACCCATGCCAGCGCTCGCACGGAAAAGGGCAGCAATTACGAACGGCTGGAATTCCTCGGCGACAGGGTGCTTGGGCTCTGCATCGCCGAGCTTTTGTTCCGCACCTTCGGCACGGCGGGGGAAGGCGAGCTCTCGGTTCGCCTCAACCAGCTCGTCAGCGCCGAAACCTGTGCCGCGGTCGCCGACGAGCTCAATCTTCACCTCTATATCCGCACCGGTGCCGACGTGAAGAAATTGACCGGCAAGCGCATGATGAACGTGCGCGCCGACGTCGTCGAAAGCCTGATCGCCGCAATCTATCTCGACGGCGGCCTTGAAGTCGCCCGCCGCTTCATCCTGCGCTACTGGCAGGGCAGGGCGGTCAGGGCCGATGGCGCCAAGCGCGACGCCAAGACCGAGCTGCAGGAATGGTCGCACGCGAAATTTGGCGTCACGCCCATCTACCGGGTTGATGAACGCAGCGGGCCGGATCATGATCCGCGCTTCAAGGTGACGGTGGAAGTGGCTGGCATAAAGCCCGAAACCGGCGTAGAGCGGTCGAAGCGTGCCGCCGAACAGGTCGCGGCGACGAAGATGCTCGAGCGTGAAGGCATTTGGCAGCAATCGCCTGCCGGAAACTGACGGGACGATGACACAAGAAGAAGATATCGCGGCCGAAGCTGCCGTAGAAGCCAATGGCCCGACGCATTCGGGCTTCGTCGCGTTGATCGGGCCGACCAATGCCGGCAAGTCGACGCTGGTCAATCGCCTCGTCGGCGCCAAGGTCTCGATCGTCAGTCACAAGGTTCAGACGACGCGTGCGATCGTCCGCGGCATTGCGATCCACGACAATGCCCAGATCGTCTTCATGGATACGCCCGGCATCTTCAAGCCGCGCCGCAGGCTCGACCGCGCCATGGTGACTTCTGCCTGGGGCGGCGCCAAGGATGCCGATCTGATCATGCTGCTGATCGACAGCGAGCGCGGTTTGCGCGGCGATGCCGAGGCCATCCTCGAAGGTCTCAAGGAAGTCCGGCAGCCGAAGATCCTGGTTCTAAACAAGATCGACCGCGTCAACCGCGAGGACTTGCTGGCGCTGGCCGCTGCCGCCAACGAGAAGATCGCCTTCGAACGCACCTTCATGATATCAGCCGAAAACGGCTCCGGCTGCGACGACGTCATGGATTATCTGGCGAACACGCTTCCCGAGGGGCCTTGGTACTATCCGGAAGACCAGATCTCCGACCTTCCGATGCGCCAGCTCGCCGCCGAAATTACCCGCGAAAAGCTGTTCCTGCGTCTGCACCAGGAGCTTCCTTACTCCTCGCATGTCGAAACGGAGAAGTGGGAAGAGCGCAAGGACGGCTCGGTGCGCATCGAGCAGGTGATCTATGTCGAGCGCGACAGCCAGAAGAAGATCGCGCTCGGCAAGGGCGGCGAAACCATCAAGGCGATCTCGACGGCCTCCCGCAAGGAATTGTCTGAGATCCTCGAGCAGACCGTCCATCTCTTCCTGTTCGTCAAGGTTCGCGAAAATTGGGGTGATGACCCCGAGCGGTTCCGCGAGATGGGTCTCGATTTCCCGAAATAGACTGGCAAGGATTTCATCGGGTGGACGCCAGTCCCTTGTTTCCGTAGAAAAAATCCGGCTCGTTCCGGAACGAATCCAGCCTTTGTGCATTCCTTGCTCGACGGCGCGCCGATGATGGGCCGCCGGTTTGCGTGATCGCAAGGGCAGGCATGACAACGTCGAGACGCATTCATTCTTTCAAGACCCCTTGCGAGCTATGTCCCTTGCGGCCCTTGCCGCATTTCAGGGAATTCAGCCGCGAGGAGTTGGAATTCGTCGCACGGTTCAAGAGAGGCGAGCTTGCCGTCGATGCCGGTTCCACCATCCTCGTCGAAGGCGCACACAGCGCTCATCTCTTTACCGTGCTTGCCGGCTGGGGCTTTCGCTACAAGATGCTCGAGGACGGGCGGCGGCAGATCCTGAACTATATCATGCCGGGCGACCTGATCGGCCTGCAGGGCACGATCGTTGGTGAAATGCAGCATTCCGTCGAGGCGCTTTCCCCCGTTTCGCTGTGTGTTTTCGAGCGTGACAGGCTGATGACGCTCTATAATAAACACCCATCGCTTGCCTTCGACATCACCTGGATCGCGGCGCGCGAGGAGCGAATCCTGGACGAGCATCTCCTGAGTATCGGCCGCCGCACGGCGCTGGAAAGAGCGGCCTACCTGATCGCTTTTCTCTTCGAGCGCGGCCGGCAGCTCAAGCTCTTCAATGGCCGCCAATTCATTCCCATCACCCAGCAGCACATCGCCGACACGCTGGGTCTTTCCATCGTACACACCAACAAGACGTTGAAAAAGCTCGGTGAACGTGGCTTGATCCGCTGGCAGGAGCGCGGCTGCGAGGTGCTGAACGGTGAGGAATTGAAGGTGATCTCCGGCTGGGAAGGGCTCGGAGAAGGCAAGCGGCCCTTCATCTAGCCAATTGGTTTGGTCATGTCTTTTTTAAATGCGGATTAGCAGTTGGGAAAATAAGGTCGGTCGTCATCTTATCCTCCGATCGATTCTTATCGGCGGGGCGGAAAAATGTTTTATTCTGACATGGTGGCGGAATTCACCGATAGCGTGCCATGCGGGGCACCGGAGGGCAATGATGTTGGCGAAACGGCTGGGGCGGCCCGAAGAGGGCATGGAATCATGAGCGCAATCCGTGTTCTGGTTCTTGAAGATAGTCTGATCATCGCGATGGAGGCCGAAGATATTCTGCGCCTGGCCGGTGTCCAGAGCATCGATATCGTCGGCAGTCTGGAAGAGGCGAGGGCCGCGATCGCTGCGCAGAGGTATGATTTTGCTCTTCTCGACGTCAATCTCGGCGAGGGCATGAGTTTCGGCTTTGCCCGTCATCTCCTCGATGTCGGCATCGCTTTCGGCTTCGTCAGCGGCTATTCCGATCCGCGCGATTTCCCGCCCGACCTGCAGCATATCCCGTTGCTGGTAAAACCTTTCGACGAAAAGGCGATGCGGGAATTCCTGCAGAGACTATTCCCGGCCGCAGCCTGACGCGGCCCGGCCGCCGCGTGAAGCCTTTCATGACATAAGCCGGCCCTTGCATTAGGATGGATTCGTCATCCGTAGAGGCTTCTTTCGATGCAATGGCAGGACCAGGCGATCATTCTCGGCGTCAAGCGCCATGGCGAGACGAGCGTCATCGCCGAGGTGATGACGCGTGATCGCGGCCGCCATCTCGGCATGGTGCGTTCCGGCCGCTCGCGCGCCATGCAGCCGGTACTGCAGCCGGGCAATGCGGTGGAGGTCATCTGGCGTGCCAGGCTCGACGAGCATCTCGGTGAATTCCGGGTCGAGCCGGTGACGTTGCGTGCCGCCCGCCTGATGGAAACGGCGACTGCCGTCTACGGCGTCCAGGCGATGGGCGCATTGCTGCGGCTTCTGCCGGAGCGCGACCCGCATCCGCATCTCTTCGATGCGCTGGAGGTGATCCTCGATCACCTTCACAATCCGGCCGATGCCGGCGAACTCTTCGTGCGTTTCGAGCTCGCGGTGCTGAACGATCTCGGCTTCGGCCTCGATCTAGCCGAATGCGCCGCAACCGGCGCCCGTTCCGACCTTGCCTATGTCTCGCCGAAATCCGGTCGCGCCGTCAGCCGCAGCGCCGGAGCGCCGTGGGCCGACAAGATGCTTCTCCTGCCGCCATTCCTCGGAAGCGAAGGCAGCCATGCGGCCGATTTCGACAGTCTTGCCGCTGCATTCCGGCTGACGGGGTTCTTTTTGCACCGCCACGTCTACGAGCCGCGCGGCATCGAGGCCGGGGCAGCCCGCGACGGCTTCGTCCAGGCCGCGCTCAAGGCGCTTGATCCGGCCTTGGGAACACGGTCCGGCCCGAACGGCATTTCGGCCTGACGGCGTTTTTTACTGCTGCAAATCATCCTCCGGAATTGGCGGTTTACCGGCTCATAAGCGCTTCCTATGTCTTGGGGACAGCCAGCCAAGGAGGATCTCATGCTGACCAAGCCCCAACCATCGACGACGATCACGCTCTGGAACGGCCGCGAAATTCCGCGCCTCGGCATGGGATGCTGGGCGATCGGCGGCCCCTTCTACGCCGGCGATACGCCGCTCGGCTGGGGAGAGGTCGACGACGATGAATCGGTTGCTGCGATCGGCCGCGCCATCGAACTCGGCATCCGCTTCTTCGATACGGCCTCGAACTACGGCGCCGGCCATTCGGAAGAGGTGCTCGGCCGGGCGATCGGCAATCGCGGGGATATCGTCGTCGCCACCAAGTTCGGTTTCGCCACCGACCCCGAAACGAAGCAGGCAACGGGCGCCTTTGCCGATGAGGCCTTCATTCGCCGCTCGGTCGAGACCTCGCTGCGCCGTCTCAGGCGCGACCGCCTCGACCTCCTGCAGTTCCACCTCAACGACTTTCCGCTGGAACAGTCGGATGCCGTCTTCGACGTGCTGGAAGCGCTGCGCGCCGAGGGCAAGATCGATGCGTTCGGCTGGAGCACCGATTATCCGGATCGCGCCGGCCGCCATGTCGGCCGCCAAGGCTATGTTTCGGTTCAGCATACGATGAACGTCTTCGAGCCGGTGCCGGAAATGATCGGGGTGATCGAGAAAGAGAACCTCATCTCCATCAATCGCGGCCCGCTGGCCATGGGGCTGCTGACCGGAAAATTCACCGCCGACAAGGCTGTGGGCGCCAAGGATGTACGCGGCGCCGCCCTCGATTGGATGGTCTATTTCAAGGACGGACGTATGGCCCCGGAATTCGCCGCGCGGCTCGATGCCGTGCGCGATCTCCTGACATCGGGCGGCCGCTCGCTGACGCAGGGGGCGCTTGCCTGGCTCTGGGCGCGCTCCCCGCGCACCCTTCCCATTCCGGGTTTCCGTACTGTCGCCCAGGTCGAGGAAAACGCCGGCGCGCTGGAAAAAGGACCGCTGTCAGCTGACGTCATGGCGGCTATCGACGCCGCACTCGCGCGCGCGTGAGAGACGGCGAACTTCTCCCCATGCTCCCTCATTCCTGTGACGGGCACAGGAATGAGGGAGCATGTTGCGACGTATACGGATGAGGCGCCGTTCAAACAGCCCTTCCGCAATTCGGCCTACCCCCGTGCGCGGACCTTCATCGCCCAGCCCTCCGGCCGTGCCTCGATGATCTTCACTGCGTCACCAATCGAGATCCTGCCGCTGCCGCGCGGCGTCGTGTTCCAGCCGAAGAGCGGGCCGGGGACACGCCGATCGGCCGACATGCGGATGCGGCCCATGGCCGGCATCGGGTTGGATACGTCGCGCGAGCCGGTCAGCTGGTCCTGCGTCGTCATGATGCAGCGCGAGCAGGGTTTGACGAGATCGAAGCGGATGCCGGCGATCTCGATGGCCGCCCAGCGGTCCTCCGGCCAGGCCTCGTCGATATCGATGACGATATTTGGACGGAACCTGTCCATGCCGACGCTGCCTTCGCCATGGGCGGCGAGATCGGCGTTCAAAGCCTTCAGCGAGCCGGTCGTCGTCACCAGGATCTGATAGCCATCGGTGAAGCTGACGGGCGTGCCTTCGCCGGCCCATTCGGCATTCGCCATCCGCCGTGCGTGCCCGTCGAAGAACACCAGTTGCACCTCACGGCCGAGCCATTCGGAAAGTTGCCGGTTGCTTTCGGGATCGGCGACGGCGGCGCTGACGGTGGATTTCCACACGGCCACATCCATGCGGCTTTCTGGCTGCGGCGGCGGCACGGATATATCAGTCTTTCCCTGCATCCGCAGCCGGAAGGCGCCCGATTCCGGCCGCACATCGATCCGTGCGAGGTCCGGCAGCTCGCGCTGGGTGATGAAGTGGCCCTGCGCATCGGTAATCATCGCCCGCCGGTCGCCGGGAAGCCCAAAGGCATCGATATCGGCGGCAGGCAGCGCAATGCCGCGGGCGCTCTTGAGCGGATAGATGAAGAGGTCGCTGACGCGCATGCCGTTCTCCTAAATTTCGTCCATGAAGGCCGAGAGGAAATCGCGCAGGCTCTTGTCACGCGCGGCGGCGAGCCTGCGACCGGTCTCGGTCTGGAATCCTTCCGCCAGTTTGAACAGTTTCGTCTGGAAATGGTCAATGGCGTAACGCTTGTCGTCGAGCGGACGGTTCGCCGCTGCGGGGTCGAACGGATCGTAGAGCCCCGATCCCATCCGTCCGCCGATATAGAAGCAACGTGCCGCGCCGACCATGCCGATCGCGTCCAGCCGATCGGCATCCTGCAGGATCTTCGCCTCAAGCGTCCGGGGCGCCACTCCGGCCGAGAAGCTGTGGGCGGTGATGGCATGGGCCGAGGCTTCGATATCCGCCTCGCTCCAGCCGAGTTCCGCCAGGATCGCCGATGCCTTCTCCGCTGCCAGCGCAGACGCCTTTGCCCTCAGCGGTGAATTCTTCTCGACCGCGACGCAGTCGTGCAGAAGAACGGAGGCTGCAAGAATCCGCCCGTCGCCGCCTTCTCCTGCATGGATGCGCATGGCGTTTTTGAAGACGCGCAGGATATGGGCGAGGTCGTGCGAGCCGTCGTCGCCTTCGGCGGCATGCGGGACCAGCGCCGCTGCGAGCGTTTCATGAGGAGAGAAGGCTTCGGCAGCGAACATTGCGTCACCTGTCGTTGGGAACATCGGCTGAAGATGGATACCCGGCAGAATGCTTCTATTGGACCGGGGAAAGGTCCTAGTACCGGCTTGCCGCGCGAGTCGCAATCGAAGTGACTTCGGAACGATCCCTCATGCCGCCGTCTTCGGCGGCAGCGAGAGAAGATGGGGGACTTCGCGCGCCGGCCTCGGCGGACTGATGTAGTAGCCTTGGATCTCGTCGCATTCCTCACATTCGAGCAGCGCCAGTTGTGCGGCGCTCTCGACACCTTCGACGGTGACGCGCATGCCGAGCGCATCGCCGAGAAGGATGATCGCGCGCATGATCGCATGCGCCTCCTTGTTGTCGGCAATGTCGCTGACGAAGGATTTGTCGATCTTGATCTTGTCGAAAGGGAAGCTCGAGAGGTAGCTCAGCGAAGAATAGCCGGTGCCGAAATCGTCCATCGAGATGCGGATGCCGCGCTCCTTCAACGCATGCAGGATCGGCAGCACCTCGTCGAGATTTTCCATCAGCACGCTCTCGGTGATTTCGAGCTCGAGCCGCGATGGCGTCAGCGAGGCGGCGGCGAGCGCTTCGCCGACGTCCTGCGGCAGATCGGTGCCGCTGAACTGGATCGCCGAAACATTGACGGCGACCTTGATGCCTTCCGGCCATTGCGCCGCATCGCTGCAGGCCCGGCACAGGACCCAGCGGCCGATATCGACGATGAGGCCGACCTCTTCCGCAAGCGGAATGAAATCCATCGGCGAAATGCGGCCCCGGATCGGGTGGTTCCAGCGTATCAGGGCTTCGAAGCCGCAGATGCGCCGCTGCGAGAGATCGTAGAGCGGTTGGTAGTGCAGCTCGAATTCTTCCTTCTGCACGGCGGCTCGAAGGTCTGCCTCCAGCGCGTGGCGCAACTGCATCTGCGCTTCCATCTCGCCGGTGAAGAAGCGCTCGCGTTTGCGTCCGTCCGCCTTGGCATGCGAGAGGGCCACGCCGGCATGTTTCAGGAGGACGTCGGTTTCCTCTCCGTCTCCGGGTGCGACCGCGATGCCCATGGAGACGCTGAGCTCCACTTGTTTCTCGCCGTGGAGGAATGGTTCGGAAAGCTCTCGGCGGATCTGGTCTGCCAGCGCCGTCACGTTCCACGGTTGCTGCCTGCCTGTCTGCAGAATGGCGAACTCGTCCGAACCGAGACGCGCCAGGATGTTTTCCGTACCGGCAGAGGCGCGGATACGATCGGCGACCTGCTGCAGGATGTCGTCGCCGGTCGACGCGCCCATCGTGTTGTTGATCGATTTGAACCGGTCGAGATTGAGGTGCACGAGGGCGATCTGCTCGTCCGGCTTGCGCTCGGCAAGTGCCGCATCCACCCGCTCGCGGAAATGAATGCGGTTCGGAAGGCCGGTCAGCGGGTCGTGGTGGGCGAGATAGGCAATGCGCTCGGCCGCCTTTCGATCCTCGGTAATATCCGCATGGATCGCGATACTGCTACCGTCGGGAAGGATGGTCACCATGCTCTGGATGATGCGGCCATCGTCCATCTGCCATTCTCGCCGGCGGAGGCTGTCGTTCTTCGCACGCGCAGAGGAATGCTTCCTGCTCCGCTGCTCAGGGGTCGTCCAGATGCTCTCGGCGCCGCGTATTCTGCCGATAAGGTCGGCGATCGTCGCGCCGGCGTCGACATCTGCTCGCCTGAGGCCGAAGAGTTGGCGGAAGCGGGTATTGGAAAGCCGCAGTCGCTGGTCGGCGTCGAAGACGCTGAGACCGATCGGCAGATTGTTGAGAACGACTTCGAAAAGTCTCTTCTGTTCGTCGAATGCCTGCGTGACCGCCGAAATCTCGCCTCGCATCGCGTGGTTTTCGCTCAGCAGCGTTTCCGCGCTTCTCTCGATTTCGCCATAGTCGCTTTCATGGCGGCGATAGGTTGCAATCACGAGATCCATGAGACGCTGCGCATCGATCGATCCGTCGTCCGTGACGGCCTGCGCGCATTGTTGCCAGAAGAGCGTCTCGGCTTTCATGCGGGCGCATCTTGCAGGGACGTTGCGACGATAAAGGCAGAAGGCGTTTTCGTTTGATGAACGTACCTCATCGCGCCGGACATGGAAGAACCTTCCTAAAAGTGCTCAGAAATTGATTTTCTGCGGGATAGACGGCCTAGTAGTGATTTGTGCTCCCATCTTGTACGTGCCGGATTAATATTCGGTTGCACCGCAGCAGAGACATCCGTTCGGCCATGCATTTGTTTTATATGTGAAAAACATCTGAAATGCGGTGGCGGGCGATCGGTTGGAGCGGGTGGAAAACTGTCCAGCCTCGCGTCTTTAGGTTTTGTCAATCATCGTTAAGCAGAGGTTAACAACTTATTGACGCACTGCGCAAATCAGTTTAACAGCGATTCAACACTCGATTTTTTCACCTTCGTATTGCGTACAAACACCACCGGCAGAAGGCGGTGGATGGAGGTTTGTATGACCAGCACCACATCCGTTTCAGATACTTCATATGCATATCTGGCGACGCTGTCGCGGCTCGATGCCAATGGTGACGGCGTGCTCAGCCGCGGCGAACGCGCTGCGGACGAGAAGCCCGGTATCATCAAGGAGCTCCTGGAAGACGACCAGGCCAGCGATGCGCAGCCGAAATTCTCCGGCAGCCTTGTTGCGCTGATGATGGATACGCGTCACAGCGGCGCGACAAGCAGCATTGCCGTTCCCTATCCGTTGCAGCAGACAGCGCCGACATCAGGCGATCAATCCGACGATCTTTACCGCAACACCTACGGCCAGTTCGATTTTAACGCCGTCGCCTAAGCGATGCCACGAATTGAAATGTCTGCGAGCCGGCCATTGGCCGGCTTTTCTCGTTCGAAACTCTTCGAACAGGAACACCTTCCGGGCTGACACGTTCAAAAGGACAACCGGACGGAAGGAGATCTCCATGAAAGCCATGTGCACCATCGCCGCCCTGAGCCTGCTTGCGGTTGCATTTCCGGCAGGCGCCCAGGAGAAGCAGACGGCGATCGCCAATTTCGTCGATAAGGACGGGAAGGAAGATGGCCGCGCGCAGCTGACGGCTGCCGCCAACGGCGGCGTCCTGATCGAAGTCGAAATATCGGGACTGCCGGCGAACAAATGGGTGGCCTTCCATGTTCATGAGACCGGCCGCTGCGACGCTGCCACCCATCATGAATCGGCGGGCGGTCATTTCAATCCCGAGAAGGCGGAGCACGGCATTCTGGCGGCCAAAGGCCCGCACCCCGGCGACATGCCCAATCAATATGTCGGGCAGGACGGCATGTTGAGGGCGCAGATCTTCAACACCATGGTCACGCTCGACGGCAAGACCGACGGCATTCGCGGCCGTGCATTGATGGTGCACGCCAATTCGGATGATTATCGCAGCCAGCCGTCAGGGGATGCCGGCGAAAGACTTGCCTGCGGCGTCGTTCAGTAGCCCGCGGCACAATGCTTTCAATCCGAATCATTGCCGCGTCGGCCCCGGCTTTTCGGCCGCGGCCCTGCCATTGGATTTCTTTGTTGGTGCCGCATCTGCAGAGTTCGGCACCTCGGCCGGATTACCCTTCTCATCGAAGGCGAACTTCACGCGCTTCAGCATGTCGCGGCTGACTGCCCACCAGTCGCCGGTCTTCGCCCAATAACGCAGGGTCACGAAGATCGCGCTGTCAGCGAGGCTGTCGACGAAAACGCTGGGTGCCGGTGACGGCAGAACCCTGGAATCGGCTTTGGCAAGGCCCCTCAGCGTCTCCATCGCCAGATCGAGGTCATTCTCATAGCCGACCTTGATCTTCACCTCATGCTGCCGTGTAGGCTGACGGCTGAAATTGGTGATCGGCGTGTTCCAGAGCGTCGAATTCGGCGCCAGCCGATAGAGCCCGTCGCCGGTTCTGAGTTCGGTCGCAAACAATCCGATTTCGCGCACGGTGCCGGCGACACTGCTGGTCTCGATATATTCGCCGACGCGAAACGGCCTGAGGACCAGCAGCATGATGCCGGCTGCGATGTTCTGCAGCGTCCCTTGCAGCGCCAGGCCGATCGCCAGGCCCGCAGCGCCGAGTGCCGCGATGATCGAGGCGGTCTGGACGCCGAACTGGCCGAGCACGGTAATGAATACCAGGATGAGCAGCGCATAGCGCACCACATTGGTAAAGAAGCGTGCCAGGGTCTCGTCGATGCCATGGATGCGCGACAGGCCCTCATAGGCCCAGCGGCTGATAAAACCGGCGAGCGTCCAGCCGACGACGAGCAGGATCACTGCCCCGAGAATCGAGAAGGAATATTGTACGGCGAGTGCGCTTGCCTGGCTGAGCGCGGTGCGCGTGGCGAGGAGGACATCGTTTGCCTGCTGTTCCATGGAGTCTGGCCCTGCTGATCATGCGTCGTGGGCTAGATGGAGCAGGTGACGGCAGCGTCAACCGCCGGCGGTGTCCCTGATCGCGAGCAGGAAAGGCGCGTTGCCATCGGCATCGGCGCCGCGTCCGATGGCCCGCACTGCCGCAACCAGCCGGCCGCCGCGACCGAGCAGGGCGTCGCCGATTTCGATCAGCCGGGCATTCGGCGTCGCGAAAGGCGAGGCGACCCGCAGCCGCTGGGCAAGCGTTTCCTCGCTCTGATCCGGCGCGAGCGACAGAGCGGCGATCAGGGCCGCCGCGGGCGATCGCGACACACCCATCCAGCAATGGATGAGCAGCGGTGTCTCCTGGCGCCAGGAGGCGGCAAAGTCGATGAGGGCTCGAACATGCGTCTCGTCAGGCGCCACGAGATCGCCGGTGCCCTTGAAGGTGATGTCGTTCATGCCAAGCGTCAGATGGCGTTCGGCCGCGATCACGCCGGGCCGATGAAAGGCCTGCTCCTTGGCGACTAGGCTGATCATGTCACGCGCCTTGTGGCGCACGGCCATTTCCGCGATGCGCGAAAGCGGCGAGACGACGATGAAGCTCATGCTGCCATCCCCCGTTCGGCCTCGATCGCCGCGAAACGCTCGCAGAACAGCCGCTGTGCTTCCAGGGCCGGCAGCGGCTCGATCATCAGCATGTCCCTGCTGATGCCGCGCGGCTGGCCGAAGAATTTCTGCGCCTCGGCAGGCGTGAAGCCGGCGAGCACCGTCGCTTCGAAATAGGCGGCGATCGTATCGGCCTTCTTGATCCGCTCCTTGAGATCGCGCGAGGGATGCGGCGGCAGGCCGAAACGCAGGTGGACGGCGGCCTCCAGCCGTGTTTCCACCGCCTTGTATCCGCCTCCGACCACTGATTTGAACGGTGAGATCATGTCGCCGATCACATATTCAGGCGCGTCGTGCAGCAGCGCCATCAGGCATTCCGCCGGCTTGGCATCGTTGAAGCGTCGAAAAATATCCTCGACGATGAGACTGTGCTGCGCCACCGAAAAGGCGTGATCGCCTGAGGTCTGGCCGTTCCAGCGGGCAACGCGCGCAAGTCCATGGGCGATATCGACGAGTTCGACATCGAGCGGCGAGGGGTCGAGCAGGTCGAGCCTGCGCCCGGACAGCATGCGCTGCCAGGCGCGTGGAGCTTTGGCAGTCACGCGCTTGCCTCATCGGCGCTCGTGGGAAAGACGAGACCGGACCATTCCGGCAGGGCGAGAGAAACGGGCGTTTCGCCGGCAAGCAGTGGCGTATCCGCCGCAATCGCGGCACCCACACGGTCGATGCGCACGATCGCCAGTCCCTTGTCGCCTTCCACCGAGCCGAGCGTTCCCACAGGCTTTCCGGCCGCGGTGATCTCCGTTCCCGTCTCCGGCAAGGCGGTTGCGGCGGAAACCGTGACGACGCGCCGGCGGGCGGTGCCGCGGTGCTGCATGCGCGAGACGACCTCCTGGCCGACATAGCAGCCTTTCTTGAAGGAGAGGCCGCCGTTCAGATCCATCAGGACGTCATGCGGGAAGGCATCCTGCAGCGCAAAATCCGGTCCCGACGTCACGATGCCGTGGCGGATGCGCAGCGCGTCGTAGAGCGCTTCCGCGTCGTCGCCGTGCCTTCCTGCCCGGCGGGTCAGCGTGATGCCCGCCTTGGCAAAGCGGCTGTCCCGGGCGCCATCTGCATCAGCGCCCCAGGAGACGGTGACGCCTTCTTCGGCATGCGGCGCAAGGGTCACGGCGGCGCGCAGCTTGTACATCGTCAGCCGCTTCAGCAGGCCGTCGCGCTGGCTGGCATCCGTTTCGATCGCGTAGCCGCCGACTTCCTGCCAGATGATGAAATCGAACAGGATCTTGCCTTGCGGCGTCAGCAGTGCGCCGGGCCGCGCCTCATCCGGCTCGAGCGCAACGATATCGGTGGTGATCAGGTTCTGCAGGAAGGATTGGGCTTCCGCGCCGCTGACGAAGAGCAGTGAGCGGTCTTTCAGGAATACGTCTGGCATGGCGGAACCCGTCGCGTTGGTCATCGCTCAGAGGTATGTCTTTGCGGGATGGATCGCAAGCGCCATGCAAGGCGCCAAAGGCCTGAACCGGGATAGCTTCAATCGCCTGCGGTGAAGAATTTCCATTTGCCGTCCGGCGTGATGCCGACGCGATAGAAATTATATCCGCCGAATTCCTGCATGTCGGAAAGATCGCCTGCCGTGACGATGCGCAGCAGCTCGACGCGCTCCGGCGGCGTCAGCGACTTCAGGTCCTTTTCGGCGAAATAGGGCCAGACATACATCTCGTCTGCTGTGCCCTGGCCGACATGTACGAAACCGGTCGAGATGATATCGAGCATGATGGCGAGGATTTCGTCTCCATCGGGATCGCCCGAAAGATCCTTCAGCGTGCTGATCGGGTCGTCGGTCGGCTCGCCCACCGTGACCTGGGTCTGGCCGGCGCCTGTGCCCATCAGCGGCCGCAGCCGCTCGAGATCGCCGGAGGCGGCTGCCTCGACGATCTGTTCGCGCATCTTGCGGACAGGCTCGGGCGCCTTGCTGATGTCGTAGATCACCTCGGCGGGCTTGGAATTATCCTGGGCGCTTGGGGTCTTGTCGACACCCTGATTGTTCTGGCTGTTGACCAGCGGATCGGCCATGGGAACGCCGGGAGCGGCTCCGCCCTGCGGCTGGCTCTGCGCCTGGGCGCCTCCCGCTGCGGATGGCGCGTCATTGGCGGCTTGGCCGGGGATCTTGTGCAGTTCGGAAAGCGCGTAAGCTGACGGCGCCAGGAAAACGTTGCCGGCCAGGCCGAACGCAAGCAGCACCGGCGCGAGCGGGATTCGCGAAACTTTCTCTTTACCGGTGCGCATCAAACTCTCTGATATCGGTTATTGCAGGGTGCGGTTCGCGGAAAATTCACCGGCAAGCATGCGCTCGCGCAGCGAATCGAGAAGGGCTTCGGCGCTGCTTTCCCCATGCAATCTGATCGTCTCGCGCAGCGCATGCGCAATGGCGGCATCGGCAATGATTTCAGGCTCGATTCCGTCGGCCATGCCGTCGGCCCAAGCCTCGTTCTGGTACTCCAGAGCCGCCTGCATCTTCTCGTGAACGATCATGTCGTCGATGTCGTTGAGGCTTGCTTCCATTGTCTTTTCCTCAGAACTTCTCATGTCTTACTGCACCGTTAATAACACTAACAGCCTTTTCCCAAAACGACACGTCCGCATGCGAAAACAGGTTAATTAAACGTCAATTTCCAAAGCGCGAGGTAATTTCTGTGGCGAGTGTTGCACCTTCGTTACGGTAGCGCTCTTCTGCCACGATGGCGGCCGGGGTGCAATCCGTATAGACGGAGGCAAAGGCGCGATAGCCGCGATTGAAGGCCGCGGTGAGCTTTTCCTTGCGCTGCGGCTCGTTCCCCGCCTCCGAATCGAGCAGTCGCTGCATGCCCCTTCGCCACTCGTCGCCGCCCGCTGCCTTGCAGAGGGTTCTCAGGTAGTGCACCGAACCCAGCACCTCGGCGAACCGCGCCAGTTTGTCGTCATAAGGCACGATCACCGGAGCCGGCGGGGCAGTCTCTTCCACCGGTGGAGGAGCCGGCGTATTCTTGCCCTGCGCCAGCGTTGGGCCGGCCAGAACGAGCAGGGACAGGAAAACGCGCCGAACGGGAATCATGCGATCAGTTGATACGCTGAGCATGACGGCAACAAGGCGTGCCCGGAAATTTCCACTTCTATTCGCCGCCCGCCAACCGCTCGGCGCATTCGAGCACGCTCTGCGGCACCGGCAGCCGCCGGATTTCCTCAACCGTGTACCAGCCAAGGGCGGCTGCATCGTCGGCCGCTTCCGCCACCGCATCCCGATCCGCGTCGACACGAAAGACCGACAGCAGGAAATGGCTGCTGACGCCGCCGTCGGCCGCATGCGTCTTCAGGTCATAGGTGGAAAACAGCCGTGGATTGCGCGCCGAGATGCCGGTTTCCTCATGGAATTCCCGAAGCGCCGTCTGCTCCGGCGTTTCGCCCGGCTCGGCCCGCCCGCCGGGAAAGGCATACATCTCGGCGGAAGGCGGGTTACGCCTGAGCACCAGAAGGAATCGTCCATCGCGTTCGAGAATGGCGGAAGAGGCGGCTTTGGCGGTGGAGGTCATGGGGGCGCTCTTGCTGTGACGGCTCATCCTATCCGATGAACCGATATTTGCATGCCGCCGCCGCTTGGCTTCCCCAGTTTTCGCGGGAATAGTCGTGATGGATTCGAAAGGTGTTTCCGTGACCTACATCCTTTACGCCTTGGCGGCGATCTTCGAGATTGCCGGCTGCTTTGCCTTCTGGGCATGGCTGAAACTCGAAAAACCTATCTGGTGGCTGGCGCCGGGCATGGTCTCGCTCGCGCTTTTCGCCTGGCTTCTGACGCTGGTGCCGAGCGAGGCTGCCGGGCGCACCTTCGCGGCCTATGGCGGCATTTATATCGTGGCGTCGTTGCTCTGGCTCTGGTTGGTCGAAAGCCGCGTGCCCGATCGCTACGATATCTCAGGCGCGCTGATCTGCCTCGCCGGGGCGAGCCTCATCCTGTTTGGATCCAGAGCCTGAGTCGCCTTGACCGGAGGCCGGCCGGGTGTAAAGACAGGCCGATGTGTGGACGTTTCGCCCTGACAAGCTCCATTGCCGAGTTGAGCGACTTCTTCTCCGGTCTCGACCTCGACGACTTTCCGGCGCGCTACAACATCGCGCCGACGCAGCCGATCCTCGTTGTCATAGCGGGTGAGGGCAGGGAGCGCGGCAGCAATTCGGCCGACCGTCGCGCCGTGCTCGTGCGCTGGGGGCTTACGCCGGCTTGGGTGAAGGATCCGAAGGAGTTCCCGCTGCTGATCAACGCGCGCGCGGAGACCGCGATCGGCAAGGCTTCGTTCCGTGCGGCGATGCGCCATCGCCGGGTGCTGATTCCCGCCTCCGGCTTCTATGAATGGCATCGCCCGTCCAAGGAAAGCGGTGAGAGGCCGCAGGCCTATTGGATCAGGCCGCGCCGGGGCGGGGTCGTCGCCTTTGCCGGTTTGATGGAGACGTGGTCCTCGGCAGATGGCTCCGAGGTCGATACCGGTGCGATCCTGACGACGGCGGCCAATTCAGGGATTTCAGCGATTCACGATCGCATGCCTGTCGTCATCAATCCCGAGGATTTCTCGCGCTGGCTGGATTGCAAGACGCAGGAACCGCGCGAGGTGGCCGACCTGATGCGGCCTGTTCAGGAAGATTTCTTCGAGGCCATACCTGTCTCCGACAAGGTCAACAAGGTCGCCAATATGGGGCCTGACCTGCAGGAGCCGGTCGTCATCGAAAAGCCGGCCAAGGCGCCTGAGAAGCAGAAGCCTGACGACGGCCAGCTCAGTTTTTTCTGAAACTCCATCCGCTTCGTCAGCTAGATCTAAAGCGTGTCAACCCAAACGGACTGCCGACCTGGGATGAAGTCGAAGGCTTGAGCGTGACGCTTCAAGCGGATTTCTTGACGCTGCCCGGCTTGTGCTTCGCCATCAGCGACGCTGCGGCAACGGCCTTCAAGCCGACCGGGCGGTAGTTGGCGCTGAGATCGGGCTTGGCCGGTTGCTTTTCGCCGGTACTGTTCTTCTTCGAGGTCACGATACTCTCCATTACGTGGATCTTCCCTAGTCATTTTATTGTTTGCTGTTTCGTCATGAATAGCGACAAAACGGAGGCGTCGCCTATCAGGATTTGTAAACACGCACCATAATTCGCGAGCCTTAACTGAAGCCTACGTTGGTTAATACTTACTGAAGGGAGGAGTTCCAACAAAAGTGCGAAGCGCTTTTTCTGAGCAAAGCGCTTCGTTGTCGGGGAGTACGTGAGAGAGGAGCATTTCCCATGAGAAAGAGCAGGGAATGCGACAGGTCAGATGTGCCGGCCGATATCGTCGTCGCCGACGCCGGGTTCTTCGATCGTCAGCGTCCCGTATTTCCGGCGCCATTTGCGCGCGCCGAAGGGAAGCGAGACGAGGTAGGCGGCAACGGTGAAGACCATCACCTCCCAGGTGTAGCTCATCAGCAGAGCCACATAGAGCACGACGCCGAGCATCATCGGCAGCACGAGATCGCGCCGCAACCGGTTGCCCTCCGACTTCCCCGACCAGACCGGCAGCCGGCTGATCAGCAAGAAGGCGATGGCGACGGTGTAGATCGACGAAATATAGGCGAAGGTGCGGTCGGTCGCGAGCCCGAGGAAGCCGAGATAAACCGGCAGCAGCACCAGCATGGCGCCGGCCGGCGCCGGCACGCCGACGAAATATTCCGATTGCCAGCTCGCCTTGTTTTCGCGTTCTGCCATGACGTTGAAGCGGGCAAGGCGGAGGCCGGCGGCGATCGCATAGATCAGCGCGGCGATCCAGCCGAGCGAGCGCGCCTGGTCGAGCGCGAAGACATAGACGACGAGGGCGGGTGCGACACCGAAATTGACGATATCGGCAAGCGAATCCATCTGCGCGCCGAACTTCGAAGTCGCCTTCATCAGCCGCGCCACGCGCCCGTCGATGCCGTCGAGGAAAGCGGCGAGCAGCACCATGGAAACGGCGAGCTCGTAACGGTTTTCGAAAGCAAGCCGGATGCCGGTCAATCCGGCGCAGATCGCCAGGATGGTGATGAGGTTCGGAAAGACGAGCCGAAACGGTATTTCGCGCAGACGCGGACCGCGCGCAGAATCATCCGGTCCGTTGGGTTCGAAAGGCGGAAAGGGCGTTTCCATATCGCGTTCCAATTCTTCCTAAAGCATGTCGCGCAAAAGTGTGCAGCGGTTTTGCGGCAACGACATGCGTAAAACAAGGACCTAAAGCGCAAGGAGCGAATCTGAAAGATCGCGACGCGCTTTAGCTGCGGCGGCTGATGACAGGGCCTTTGGCGGAGGCGAATTCGGCGATGACGGTTTCCCCCGCAACTGCCGTCTGGCCGAGCGAGACGCGCGGTGCGGCGCCCGCGGGCAGGAAGACGTCGAGGCGCGAGCCGAAACGGATCAGCCCGAAGCGCTCGCCGGCATCCACCGGCTCGTTCGGGTTTGCCCAGCAGAGGATGCGCCGCGCGACAAGGCCGGCGATCTGGACGACGCCGATCTGGCCGTGGCGGGTTTCGATCACCAGCCCGTTGCGCTCGTTGTCCTCGCTCGCCTTGTCGAGTTCGGCATTGACGAAGCTGCCGGAGCGGTAATTGATGCTGACGATCCGCCCGCGCATCGGCGCCCGGTTCACATGGCAATTGAAGACATTCATGAAGACCGAGATGCGAAGCATCGGCTCCGAGCCGAGGTTGAGCTCGGCCGGGGGCGTCACCATCTGGATCGCCGAGACCTTGCCGTCGGCGGGAGAGATCACCAGATCGTCGTCCTGCGGGGTCACGCGTTCGGGATCGCGGAAGAAATAGGCGCACCAGAGCGTGAAGATCATGCCGATCCAGAAGAGCGGCTTGAAGATCCAGCCCAGCACCAGCGAGGCGACGAAGAAGGCGGCAACGAAGGGATAGCCTTCCTTGTGCACGGGGACGATCGTGTTGCGAACCGTGTTGAACAGGCTCATGGCTGCCGGTCTCCTTGCGTTGTCGTTTTTCGCTGGTTACCGAAAAACCGCCTTCTGGGCAATGCTGCGGCCTCGGCCCCGGCTCGCATGCCGGGGTTCTGAACAACAAAAGCCGGCGCGGCCATCGGGTTCCCCAATTAGTTTGCCGGCGCAAGCCGCGTGACAACGCCCATGTCGTCGCTCTCGCGCACCTGCTTCAGATGTTCCTCGGCCTGCGTGGCCTCGCGCTGGCGGTTCCACATCGAGGCATAGAGGCCGTTCATTTCGAGCAGGGCGGCATGTGTTCCGCGCTCGGCGATCTCGCCGCTTTTGAGCACGATGATCTCGTCGGCGCCGATGACCGTCGAAAGCCGATGGGCGATGACGAGCGTCGTGCGGTTTTTCGAAACCACGTCGAGCGCCGTCTGGATTTCCCGCTCCGTCGTCGTGTCGAGCGCCGACGTCGCCTCGTCGAGGATCAGGATCGGCGGCGCCTTGAGGATGGTGCGGGCGATTGCCACCCGCTGCTTCTCGCCGCCCGAAAGCTTGAGCCCGCGTTCGCCGACCTTGGTCTCGAAGCCTTCAGGCAGCATTTCGATGAAATGGGCGATCTGCGCTACCTCGGCCGCCGCATAGACTTCGCCGTCGCTGGCCGATGTCCGGCCGTAGCGGATATTGTAGGCGACCGTATCGTTGAAGAGCACGGTATCCTGCGGCACCATGCCGATGACGGAGCGCAGGCTCTTCTGCGTCACACCGCGAATATCCTGGCCGTCGACGGTAATCGTGCCGCTCTGGATGTCGTAGAAACGATAGAGCAGGCGTGACAGCGTCGATTTGCCGGCGCCCGACGGGCCGACGACGGCGACCGTCTTGCCGGCCGGCACCTCGAAGGAAATGCCTTTCAGGATGGGACGGGCCGGATCGTAGGAGAAATGCACGTCCTTGAAGGAAATCGCACCCTGGCCGATCCGAAGCTCGGTGGCATCGGGCGCGTCCTTGACCTCGGCTTTCACTTCCAGGAGATCGAACATCTGCTCGATGTCGGTCAGGCCCTGGCGGATTTCGCGGTAGACGAAGCCGATGAAGTTGAGCGGCGCGGAAAGCTGCAACAGCATCGAATTGACGAAGACGAAATCGCCGACCGTCTGCTCGCCGCGCTGCACGGCCAGCGCCGAGAGCACCAGCATGATCGTCGTGCCGATGCCGAAGATCACGCCCTGGCCGAAGTTCAGCCAGCCGAGCGAGGTCCAGACATCGGTCGCCGCCTTCTCGTAGCGCTCCATCGATTTGTCGAAGCGCTTCGCCTCCATCTCTTCATTGCCGAAATATTTGACGGTCTCGAAATTGAGGAGCGAGTCGATCGCTTTGGTGTTGGCGTCGGTATCGCTGTCGTTCATCGACCGGCGGATGGCGATGCGCCAGTCGGATGCGCGGATCGTGAACCAGATATAGGCCCAGACCGTGAAGGCGGTGACGGCCAGATAGGAAAAGCCGTAGCCCCACCAGAAGATCGCGGCCGTGAGCAGGAACTCGATGACTGTTGGAACCGAATTGAGGATCGTGAAGCGCACGATCGTCTCGATGCCCTTGGTGCCGCGCTCGATGATGCGCGAGAGACCGCCCGTCTTGCGCTCCAGATGAAAACGCAGCGACAGCTCGTGCATGTGCACGAAGGTTCGGTAGGCGAGCTGGCGCACCGCATGTTGCCCGACGCTGGCAAACAGCGCATCACGCAGCTGGTTGAGGCCGAGCTGGATCAGCCGGGTGACGTTATAGGCGATGACGAGCGCGATCGCGCCCGCAAGCAGCGGCGGCACGGTGCCGGCGAGATCCATCCTGCCGTTCAGCGCATCGGTTGACCATTTGAAGAAATAGGGGACGAGCAGCAGGACGAACTTGGAGATGAGCAGGTAGACCGAGGCCCAGACGACACGCATCTTGAGATCGGGCCGGCCGGCCGGCCACATATAGGGCCAGAGGTTGAGAAGCGTCTGCAGCAGATGGGATTCCGAGACTGTCTTGCCGTTTGCCATGCCTGTCTCCAGTCCGGATGGGACTTGCCGCGGTGCGGCGCTTCGATGCCCGGCAGAGCGCGGACCGTGGGGCGTGCCTGAAAGCGTTTCCCGCGATCCTGAGCCGCCATCGCCAGATAAGGTGCCGGCCGGACGAATACAACACGTGCGGGGTTCTGGAAAAGATAAGCCGGGCGGTTATCCCGCCCGGCTTGCTCAGCTTGTCTTTGCCAGCCTCAGAGGCGCTGGCCGGAGAGGCGTTTGCGGTGCAGCTCTTCGGCGTTCGGCAGCACATCCTTCGGCAGGCCGAAGATCTGGCCCGGGCGGATGCGATCGGGGTCGGTGATCTTGTCCTCATTGGCGATGTAGATCGTCGTATAGCGAACGCCGAGCCCATAGGTGCGGCGCGAAATCTGCCACAACGTATCGCCGCGGCGGATGATGACGGCCGCGTTGTTTGCCGTCAGCGGCGCCTGCTCGATCGTCTTCGGCTCGTTGCTGGCCGCATCGTTTGCGGCGGGTGCCGCCGGCGCGGGCTGAGCGGTGAGTTCGGCGATCAGCGCGCCGAGCCGCTCGATTGCGGCGCCGACGGATTTCGCATCCTTCGGCAGGCCCTGAAGCAGTGTCAGCGCATTCGAGGCCGTCCGCGAGGCGGAGCCGGATGCCTGCTTGAAAGCCTCGGACGCATCGGTTTCCGGGCGGAAGTCGGTGACGGAGCGCAGGGCAAATTCCGTTGCCGAGCGCGCAGCTGCAAGCTGTTCGACGCCGGGTTGTTTACCGTCCGCAAACAGACCCTTCAGCAGGCCGAAGGCCTTGCCGGCTTCGGCCTTGCGCTTGCCGAGTTCGCCTTCGTCGAGGGGGACCAGCGAAGCGGCGCCGTTCGCGTCGGCGGGAGCCGATTGCGCGGCGACCCTCACCTGATCGCCCGCCGGACGGTTGAAGTTCACGGCGGCGCGCACGATCACCTTGCCCGTGGGGTCGACGACATCGACGCGGATCTTGTGGTCGCCGACCGAGAGCGCCGCCACGCCGTCGATGACGAAATGGCCGTCTGAGCCGGCCGTGTCCTGGCCGATGAGGTTGTCGTCGGCATAGCCGAGGACCTTGGCATTGGCGCGGGTCGTGCCGGCAATGAAGATCTTGTTACCTTCGATCTCGACGGCGTTGACCATCACATCAGGCGCGACTGCCTTGTCGGGTGCGGCCGTGCCGGGAGCGGCGGTCTCGCTATTGGCGCTGCCGGAAGAGGCTTCGGTCGGGTTCGGTGTCTGCAGCGCCAGCTCGCCGGTCGGCGCGGCGGCCGCAGGAGCCCCAGCCGCAGCCGAATTGTCGGCAGGCGACGGATTGGAGGCATCGGCGACTTCCGTTTCACCCTTCGGCGCGGTGATGATGCGGCTCGCCGCGCCAGGTTTGGAAACCATGGCGAGCAGATTGGCGCCGTTGCCGTCCTTCGGCACGGAAACGGTCGCGACCTCTTCGGAAAGCGTGCTCTTGCCATCCTTGCCCGTGACCTTCAGCACGAGCTGGTGATCGCCTGCGGGAAGGGGATTGTCGAGGACGGCGGCGAAATCGCCGCTCGCATCGACATTGGCCGTCGTCACCACCTTGTCGCCGTCGAGCACCTCGAGCTTGCCGTTCGGTTCGGCGGAGCCGGCAATCACGGTGGAACCGTCAGGTTCGACGCGCAAGATGTCGAAGGCCGGAAGCTTCGGGCCGGTATTCTGCGCCGGCGTATTCGCCGCAGAGGCGGCAGGCTCTGGCGCACCGGTCAGCGCTGCCTCGGCCTTGGCGACGGCGGCAAGCGCATCGGCGGCATTCTCAGGGAGCGCCTGAACGATGGCGAGCGCCTTCGCGCCGCCGTCCTTGGCCTTGGCGGCTACGGTCTGGGTGGCGGGATCGACGCCGTCGGGAACGACAAAATCGGCAAGCGCGGTCAATGCTTTGACGGCCTTGGTCTTGGCGGCGGTGAAGACGTCGATGGCCGGCCCCTTGCCGTCGGCAAACAGTGTCCTAAGTTCGCTGAGGGATGTGCCGGCATCGGCGGAGAGGCGGCCTACCTGTTCGGACACGGCAGCCGAGTCCGTTACCGCGGAGCGTGATGTCTTTGCCGCCTCGTTAACCGTGTTCTTGAGTTCCGTGCTCGCCTGGTTGATGGCATCGCCGACTTTGGTTGCATCGCCGCCGATGCGCGGCATGACGAAAAACACCATCAGTAAGATTGCGATTACGAGCACTGCAAGGGCCAGCAAGCCGGCACGGTTCTTCATCATTATGTCTCCCAAGGCGGCAATTTGCCGTAGTAACCAAAATTGCTAGCGATTCCCGTTGCTTTTCACAAGCATTCAAAGCAATTAGGCAAGCTAGGCACGCTGCTTTTCAGTCAATTTTCTTGACTGCATTGAAATGGAATAGTTGTTTCGCCTCTATGACCGAGCAATCTGTATCGATTCGATCCATCTGCGTTTACTGCGGCTCCAGGCCGGGACGCGATCCCTCGCACATGGCGGCCGGGCGTGCTCTCGGAAGAGAGATCGCCGAATACGGCCTGCGCCTCGTCTATGGCGGGGGCACCAAAGGCATCATGGGCGCAGTGGCAAGTGGCGTGCTTTCAGGCGGCGGTCAGGTCACCGGCATCATTCCCGAATTCCTGATCGATATGGAAGCGACGCGCCACTCGCTCGGTCAGCTCAACGAACTCATTGTAACTCCTGACATGCATGCGCGCAAACATACGATGTTCGAGCGCTCCGATGCCTTCGTCGCCCTGCCGGGCGGCATCGGCACGCTGGAGGAAATCGTCGAGATCATGACCTGGGCACAGCTCGGCCGCCATGAAAAGCCGATGGTTTTTGCCAACATCAACGGCTTCTGGGATCCGATGATGGAGCTGCTGCGTCATATGACCGGCGAAGGCTTCGTCCACACCGCCCATCGGGTGCAGCCTTTGGTCGTCGACGATGTCTCCGGCATCATTCCGGCGATCATGGCCCAGGCAGCCCAGCTCGCCGCCGATCGTGACGGCGAAGATGAGGTGATTTCCAAAATGTAGGCAGGGCAGCAGCCCCTGGCGCTGATTAGCCTTTCGCGGACCTATTCAGCTATAGGCTGAAACAAGCTCAGTCACCTGATGCCGCATCCACCGGTTGGCGGGATCATTGTCGCTTGCCGCCGACCAGACCATCGATATCGGGCTCACCGTCAAATCGAGGGGAACCTCGGCGACCGCCAAGCCGAACAGGCCGGCATAGCGCTTCACGATTCTGGTCGGCAGGGTCGCGATCAGGGGCGCTTCGAGGACGGCGGTCAGCACGGTCAGGAATTCCGGCGCAGCCACCGACACGTCGAGTCGCACGTTGATCCGCTTCAACGCATCATCGATGCACCCTTCGATGGCGTCCTTCTGGGAAACCAGGGCATGCTTCAGGCCGACATAGCTGTCGCGGTCCAAAGTTTCGGGAAGATCAAGAAGCTTCGGATTGTAGCAACACATCAGCGATTGCTCGAACAGCAGGTTCCGCCGGTGTCTGTTGTTGCCGTCATTGTAGCAGCCGACGCCGAGGTCGATGATATTGTCGTCCAGGAGCTTATGGACCAGCTCGGGGTCGACCGCTCGCGCAAGCACTTTGATACCGGGGGCCGTCTCGCTCAACATAGCGGCGAGACGCGGCACGAGCAGCACCTCAAGCTCGCTGGAAAAGCCGATGCGGAATATCTGCTCAGCCCGGCCCGGCTCGAAGGTCGCCGGCGTTACGATCGCCTGCTGCGTGCGGGTGAGTATCTGCTCCACGGCTTCGGCGAAACGCAGCGCCCGATGGGTCGGCTGCATGACCTGGCCGACACGCACGAACAGCTCGTCCTGAAGCAAGATCCGTAGAGTGCCGAGATTATGGCTCATGGCGGGCTGCTGGATTTTCAGCCGGACAGCCGCCTTCGTCACGCTCCGCTCCTTCATGAGGGCATCGAAGGCGACGAGGAGGTTGAGGTCGAAAGACCACAAATTGAAATGATCGATGGAGACAATTTCATTCATCGATTTGATCGTTGCATGAATTGTCCCTACTGTCCATAGCCATCAGACAGCGCTGTCCCGGTTCAGTTCAACTCGAAAGGAAATTCCATGAGCGATCTTGGAAAGGAATATCGTATTGCCGGCGTGACGGTCAGAAAGGTGCTGGAGCAGTATCTGCACAACGTTCCGCCCTCATTTCTCTACCCGACCGCCGGATCTGAGGAAATCAAGGCGGTTGAGCCACGTCTTTCCGCCATCGATATGGAAGAGGGCCGCGATGCCCTTGTGGTGAGCATCCATAGCTGGCTTGTCAGGACGCCCGACCACGTCATCCTCATCGACACGGGTTCGGGTAACGATAAGGAAAGACCGCGCAATCTCGCTTTCCATCAGCAGACCCTCCCGTTTCTCCACAGGTTGCGCCAGGCAGGTGTCGAGCCCGAAGACGTCGACTTCGTCATAAATACCCATCTCCACGTCGATCATTCCGGCTGGAATACCGTTCTCGAAGACGGAAGATGGATCCCCACTTTCAAAAACGCACGCTACATCTTCCCACGCGCCGAGCAGGAATATTATGCGTCGACGGCAAGCCACAACGACGTCAACATTCCCAGCGCCGGCGTCTATGAAGACAGCGTGCGACCAGTGATCGAGGCGGGTCTTGCCGATTTCATCGACGGTGCAGGCGGTCGTTTCCTGGATCACTTTACCTTCTTGCCGACGCCTGGGCACAGCATCGGCCATATGTCCGTTCTGCTGGAGGCGGACAATCAAGCGGCAATCTTCGCCGGCGATGTCATGCATCATCCGATCCAGGTGGAACGGCCCGACCTCAACACGGTCTTCTGCGAATTCCTGGATCAGGCTGCCCAGTCCAGACGGCGCGTCCTCGAACTCGCGGCCGATAATCGCGCCATGTACTTCTCCACGCACTTTCCAGGTTCGTCTGCTGGATATGTAACCCGCGACGGCGAAAAATTCAGGTGGTCCTATGTCTGACAACAAGCTCGCATCTTCAGCTTTTGACGCCGGCGAAATCGTATTCGACGAGCATTACGTTGATAGCGGAACCGATGGCATCAAGCTCTATATCCGCAATAAGCGAAGGAAGGACCACAAAGTCTTTCTCGCGGGGAAAACGATCGTGATGGTGCATGGGGCAACCTTCTCGTCCGGAAGTCTTTACGACGTTCCCTTCAACGGGATGTCCTTCATCGACTTCCTCGCTCATCGAGGCTTCGATGTCTTTGCGGTTGATGTCCGGGGCTATGGAAGATCGACCCGCCCGCCAGAGATGCAGGCGGCGCCCGATCTCAACCCGCCTCTTGTCGCCACAGACACCGGCGTCACCGACTTCGCAACGGCCATCGATTTCGTCCTTCGACTTCGCGACCTCAAGAACGTTAACGTCTTTGCAATGTCGTGGGGCGGTACCGTGGCCGGTGCATATGCTGCGCGCAACCCCGACAAGGTCGTCAAGCTCTCCTTGCTCGCGCCGCAATGGCTCAGTGACGTTGCCATCCCCATCGATCAGGGCGGCGCGCTCGGCTCCTACAGGCTTGTTCCCGTCCATGCGGCCCTGGCGCGTTGGCTAGGCACCGCACCCGAATACGCGCGTGAACGTCTTGTGCCTGAGGGCTGGTTCGACCTCTGGGCCGCACTGACCCTCTCGGAGGAGCCGTCGCAGGCCGACAGAGAGCAAGGCAAACTCCGGGCCACCAACGGGCCGATCCAGGACATCCGCACCTACTGGAGAGCTGGAGCGCCCTATTATCGGCCAAGCGAGATTCGCGCGCCGGTGCTGTTGTTGCACGGCGAATGGGACATCGACGTCCCGCTCGAGCTAGCGCGGACCTATTTCGAGCAACTGACCGGTGCCTCCTACAGGCGATGGGTGGAAATCGGGGAGGTGACGCATCTCGCCCTCATGGAGAGCCACCGCATGCAGGTCTATTCCGAGGTTGCCCGCTTCTTCGAGGAAGATTTCAAACCGGAATAGAGTCTGAACGACGTGGCTCCGGGATCGAATCCGGAGCCCGCTTCCTCCATCAAGCCGGCCGCGCGTTCACGTCCATCAAACCAGTCGTTCCCATGATAATTCTGATCACCGCAATCCTGGATGCCGGACGAAGTGCCGTCGACATCGCCATATTCACCTTTCTGCCGCTAATGATCGTGACCTTTTCGCTGATGCGCTACCTCGAGGGCATGAGCGCACTGCGATCAATCGCCGGCAAGGCCAACCTGCTCTTCAGACTTTTCGGCCTGGACGGTTTTGGGGCCTTGGCGATCATCCAGCTCAGCCTCGTAAGTTCGGCTGCCCCGGTTGCTGCCCTGTCGCTGATGGCGCACAAAAGAACATCGGATAAATTTATGGCCGCCGCCTTTGCGGCGGTGCTTGCGGCTGCGCCGGCAAATGCCAGTTTCCCGCTCGCAAGTATCGGTATCGATCCCGGCTTGATCACAATAAACGGCGTTTGCGGAGCGCTCGTTGCGTCCACTCTCGCCTGTTGGATCGTTGGGCGCCGTTCCTTGCCCGGAAAGCCCTCTTCCTGCGACAGGGCGGAGGACCACGACGTGACAAGGCGCGATCTGCTGGCGGCGATAAATCGCGGTGGCGCAGATGCTATGGGCGTCGTTTCTGCGATCCTGCCGGTGCTCGTGATCTCATTGGCTCTTGTAAGGCTTACCGAAAGCACAGGCGCACTTTCCGCCTTCACGTCCGCTGCGCAGCCATTGCTTCAGCTGCTCGGCGCCTCGCAGCAGGATGTCCTCTTCCTGCTCACAAAGTGCCTGGCAGGATCGAGCGCAGCGGTCACCCTGCTGCTTAACGCCCACAAGGAACTGAGCCTTCCGCCGGAGAAAATCATTCACGGATCCGCATTTCTGCTGAACCCTCTCGATCTTCCCGGCCTATCCATTCTTGTCGCTTCAGTGCCGGCGCTCCGCTCGGTGGCGAGGGTTGCCATCTTGAGCGCATTGACCGGAATTCTCGTCCGCACAGCGCTGCTATCCTGGCTTTGAGCCAACGCTCCGGCTTGCGCTGAGAGAACGGCTACATTCTTCCGCGGCTCCCCCGCAGCATCGACCAGCTATAGAGGAACAGTCCCGCCCAGATCAGCGCGAACGCGATCATGCGCGCCGTGCCGAGCGGCTCCTGGAAGACGAAAACCGCAATCAGGAAGATCATCGTCGGCGCGATATACTGCATGATGCCGATCGTCGAGAGCTTCAGGAGCTTGGCGCCGTTGGCATAGATCATCAGCGGTACGGCGGTGATGACGCCGCAGCCGAGCAGCAGCGTCGTGTCGGCAAGGCCGGTTCGGTAGAAATGGCCCTCACCGGTGGCGAATTCGAGATAGAGGATGTAGAGGAGGGCGGGCCCGCTGAGGAGCAGCACTTCGAGGAAGAACCCCTGGTTCGGCCCGAGCGGCAGCGTCTTGCGGAAGAGGGCATAGAACCCCCAGGAGATCGCCAGCGTCAGCGCCACCCATGGAATGCCGCCGCTATCGAAGGCAAGAATGGCGACGGCAAGGGCCGCAAGCGCGATCGCGCCGATCTGCAGCGGCTGCAGCTTTTCCTTGAGGAGCACGGAGCCCAGAAAGATGCTGAACAGCGGATTGATGAAATAGCCGAGTGCGGCATCGAGCGAATGGCCGGCGCCGATCGCCCAGACATAAGTGCCCCAGTTGACGGTGATCAGCGCCGCCGTCAGCGCGCCCATCGCCAGCATGCGCGGAGAGCGCAGCGCGGTGCGGATATCCCCAGTGCGCCCGAGCACGATCAGCACGATGCCGGCGAGCGGCAGCGACCAGACGATGCGGTGCGCGATCACCTCGGCCGGCGGAATATGCGCCACCGCCTTCATGTAGATCGGCAGGAAGCCCCAAAGCAGATAGGCCGTCAGCGCGAAGGCGAAACCGCGCGGACTATCTTCGTTCTTGATCAGCGGAGCGGATACATCGGTCGACATCGAGTGTTTCCATCTTTGTTCTTCTTCTGATCCGGCCTAGCTTAAGCGCCGTGAATAGGCCAATTCATTTCGTTGAATGAAGGGTAAGGGGATTTGAAGCGGATGGCGGAAGAATGGACGGATGACAGCGGCAAAGGCTGGTATCGCCTCCTAAAGTTTGAATCCTCTTCCCGACTGCCGCGGGCAGCCGGACCAGTTGAGGGAACAAAACTGCAAACCCGCTGATACGATCCGCGCATTCAGTTGACAGGCCCGGCAGGTTCTTTCATCTGGAGCGCCAAACGCCAGATCAGGAGCCTCTCATATGACACTTACCGTACGCCCGGCAACGCCTTCAGACGCGGCGACGATCTTGCGATTTGTCCGCGAATTGGCCGACTATGAAAAGGCGATCCACGAGGTCGAGGCGACCGAGGAGAGTACGCGTGCGGCGATCTTCGGCGACGGTTCCGTCACGCATGCGCTGATCTGCGAACGCGAGGGGCAAGCCATCGGCATGGCGGTTTATTTCTTCAGCTATTCGACCTGGCAAGCGAAGAACGGTCTTTATCTGGAGGATCTCTACGTAACACCGGATGCGCGCGGCTCGGGCGCCGGCAAGGCGCTTTTGCGGCGCCTGGCGCAGATCGCGCTGGAGAAGGGTTGCGGCCGCTTTGAATGGAGCGTGCTCGACTGGAACGAACCCTCGATCCGTGTCTACGAGGCGATTGGCGCCGAGCCGCAGAAGGAGTGGATCCGCTACAGGATGGTGGGTGAGACACTGGTGGCGTTTGCCCGCGGTTAGGTCAGTCGTTGTACCCTCACGCTGAGGCAGGTCGGGGCATCTTTGACGATCTGGCCGATGCTGGCGGAACAGACTTATTCCGCCGCGATCTTGCCCGCCAGTTGCCGGTTCTTCATCAGCTTGTAGATGACGGAATCCATCAGCGCCTGGAACGAAGCGTCGATGATGTTCTCCGAGACGCCGACCGTCCACCAGCGCACGCCGTCGCTGTCGGTGGATTCGATCAGCACGCGGGTGATGGCCGCCGTGCCGCCATTGAGGATGCGCACCTTGAAATCGGCGAGGACGAGATCGTCGATCTCATGCTGGTATTTGCCGAAATCCTTGCGCAGCGCCAGATCGAGCGCGTTGACCGGACCTTCTGCTTCGGCAACCGACATCAGCGTCTGGCCGTCGATGGCGATCTTCACCACGGCTTCGGAGACGATCTTGATGCGGCCGTGCGAGTCGAAACGCCGTTCGATCATCACCCGGAAGCCGTCGATGGTGAAGAATTGCGGGATCGTGCCGAGCGTGCGGTGTGCGAGAAGCTCGAAGCTCGCATCCGCGCCCTCATAGGCATAGCCGGAAGCCTCGCGTTCCTTGACGATCGAGATCAAGAGGTCGAGCTTCGGATCGTCCTTGGCGACGATGATGCCGCGCCGCTTCAGCGCGTTGATGAAGTTCGCCTTGCCGCCCTGGTCAGAGACCATCACCTTGCGGAAATTGCCGACGCTTTCCGGCGGCACGTGTTCGTAAGTGCGCGGATCTTTCAATAGAGCCGAAGCATGAATGCCGGCCTTGGTGGCGAAGGCGGAGGCGCCGACATAGGGCATCTGGTGATCGGGCGAGCGGTTGAGCAACTCGTCGAAGGCATGCGAGAGCCGGGTGAGGTTCAGCAGCCGCTCCTCGTCGATCGCCGTTTCGAAGCGAGAGGTGTAGGCGCTCTTCAACGCCAGGGTCGGGATCAGCGTCACCAGATTGGCGTTGCCGCAGCGCTCGCCGATGCCGTTCAAAGTGCCTTGGATCTGCCGGACGCCCGCCTCGACGGCAGCGAGCGAATTGGCGACCGCCTGGCCAGTGTCGTTATGGGCGTGGATACCAAGACACTGGCCGGGAACGCCGGCGGCGATTACCGCTTCTACGATGGCGCGAACCTCCGGCGGCTGCGTGCCGCCATTGGTGTCGCAGAGCACGACCCAGCGCGCGCCGCTTTCATAGGCCGTCCTGGCGCAGGCGAGCGCATAGGCCGGATTGGCCTTGAAGCCATCGAAGAAATGCTCGCAATCGACGATCGCCTCCTTGCCCGCGCCGACCGCCGCCTTGACGCTTTCTCCGATGCATTCGAGGTTTTCGTCGTTGGTGCAGCCGAGCGCGACTGCGACATGATAGTCCCAGCTCTTGGCGACGAAACAGATGGCATCGCTCTTCGATTGCAGCAGCCCGGCAATGCCGGGATCGTTGGAAACCGAAACACCCGCCCGCTTCGTCATGCCGAAGGCGACGAAGCTGGCCTGGCTGGTGCGCTTCTCGCTGAAGAAGGCGGTATCCGTCGGATTGGCTCCGGGATATCCGCCCTCGACGTAATCGAGGCCGAACTCATCCAGCATGGCGGCAATCGCAATCTTGTCCTCGACCGAAAAGTCGATGCCGGGCGTCTGCTGTCCGTCCCGGAGCGTCGTGTCGAAGAGGTAGATGCGTTCTTTCATGTCGTTTCCTCCCGGCAAGCGGGTGTTGTTTTCTGTTGTGCGGAAGCCCCCTCATCCGCCCTGCGGGCACCTTCTCCCCGAGGGGAGAAGGGGTCGTGTCGTTCGCCTTATCCCCTCTCCCCTCGGGGAGAGGGCTAGGGTGAGGGGGCCTCACGGTATGCCTTATGCCTTCCCGGCAAACTTGTCCGTCGCCCGGATCAGCCGATCGAGAATGCCCGGCTCCGAATAGGCATGGCCGGCACCCTCGATGAGGTGGAATTCCGCCTTCGGCCAGGCCTTGTGCAACTGCCAGGCATATTTCGCAGGGCAGGGCATGTCGTAGCGTCCATGCACGATCACGCCTGGAATATCCTTGAGCCTGCCGGCATCGCGGATCAACTGTCCTTCATCCATCCAGCCGGCATGGACGAAGAAGTGGTTCTCGATGCGTGCGAAGGCATAGGCGAATTCCGGCTCTTCGAACTTGCCGCTGGTCGACGGTTCCGGCAGGAGCGTGATCGTTTCGCCTTCCCAGATGCTCCAGGCCTGCGCGGCTTCGAGGCGCACGTTCCTGTCCTCATGCGTCAGGCGGCGGTGATAGGCATGCATCATCTCATGCCGCTCTTCCGGCGGGATTGGTGCGATGAAGCGCTCCCACTTGTCCGGGAACATTTCCGAGACGCCGAACTGATAGTACCAGTCGAGTTCGGCCTTCGTCAGCGTATAAATGCCGCGAAGGATGAGCTCGGAGACGCGCTCCGGATGCTTCTCGGCATAGGCGAGCGCCAGCGTCGAACCCCAGGAGCCCCCGAAGACCTGCCATTTGTCGGCGCCGGCCATCTCGCGCAGCCGCTCGATATCGGCGACGAGGTGCCAGGTCGTATTGGCATTGAGCTCCGCATGCGGCGTCGACCTGCCGCAACCGCGCTGGTCGAACAGCATCACGTCGTAGAGAGCGGGATCGAAAAGCCGTCGATGGGTGGGCGAGAAGCCGCCGCCCGGGCCGCCATGCAGGAAGACGGCGGGCTTGGCGCCCGGGGTTCCCGAGCGCTCCCAATAGATCACATGACCGTCGCCGACATCGAGATGGCCGGAGGCATAGGGTTCGATTTCGGGATAGAGCGTGCGCAGTATTTCGGTCATATCTTCACGCCTTTCGCGGGCCAGACTGATGTATCGTGATCGGGATGCTGGAAGGAGATGATCGCCTCCTGCCGCGAGTAGAAATCCGGGTCCTTGTGAACAGGCGCGTCGAAGATCGTCTCGACCCAGGGCAGGCGGGCATCGTAATTGACCTGGATCTGCGGCGCGAGATCGCTGCGGTCGTCGAAGGTGCCGATCGCGAGCTCCAGCCCACCCGGATGACGATAGGTCATCGGCGTGCCGCAATTGCTGCAGAAGCCGCGGTCGATATTGACCGAAGACTGGAAGTAGGCAGGCTCGCCGCGCGTCCATTCCATTCCTTCTTCTGGCGCCGTGACGAGCGCGGAGAAGAAGCCGCCGAACTGTTTCTGGCACATGCGGCAATGGCAGATCGAGGGTCGCCCCAACTCGCCTGATATGCGGAAGCGCACGGCGCCGCACTGGCATCCGCCTGTTCTGATCTTATCCGTCATGGGTTTCTCCGAGTGGCCAGCTTTTCGTATCGTGGTCGGGATGCTGATGATTGCTTGCCGCGATTGCGTCTTCGCGGTCGGGCGTTTCAGGCTCTGGTTCCACCGGCAGGCCGTCGATCGCGTGAAACCAGGACATCTTGCGGCCGGTATTCGATTGCATCACGGGCTTGACCGCATCGGGCTCGTCGAGCGAGCCGAGCGCGATGTTGATGAAGTCAGCATCGGGAATATCGTAGAAGAGCGGCGTGCCGCAATCGCCGCAGAAGCCGCGCCGCACGAGATCGGAGGAGCAGAACCATTTCGGTTCGCTACGCGTCAGTTCGAAATCCTGACGCTTGGCCGCTGCCAGCGGCAGGAAGTAGTTGCCGGCCGCTTTCTGGCACATACGGCAGTGGCAGATGTGGGGATAGCCGAGTTCGCCGCGTGCGCGATAACGAACCGCGCCGCACTGGCATCCGCCGGTATGCTCCACTTTTTTCGTCAAGCGCGATCCTCCGGTGGCCAGACCGATGTGTCGTGGTCCGGATGCTGATAGGAAATAAGCTCATGCAGGAAAGAGCCTGCCGTCAGATCCGCCTCGGTCCGCTCTCCCGGCAGTTCATGCAGATGATCGACGAAGCCGATCTTGCCTTCCACACCCCACTGGATGGTCGGCGGCAGCTGCGACGGATCGTCGAATGCACCCGCGGCCACCGCCATCCCATCCGGCGCTTCATAGGTCAGCGGCGTGCCACAATCGCCACAGAAACCGCGCTCGACGAAATTGGAGGAACGGAAGGTCTTGCGTGTTCCCCGCGTCCATTCGAACTCCATGCCGCGCACGGAAACCAGCGGCGCATAATAGGCGCCGAACGCCTTCTGACACATGCGGCAATGACAGATCGAAGAATCCGGCGGCGTACCCCGCGCCCGAAACCGGATCGCCCCGCACTGGCAGCCGCCGGTGTAGACAGTCATCGATTTTTCCTCCGCTGGGCTTCAGAGCTAAAAGCCAAGACCCCTCCCAACCCTCCCCACAAGGGAGGGCTCCCTCGTGGCACCGTCTTCGCTTCCGCTTCGAATGTTCGTGGTCGCGGTGAGGTTGTTTCGGAGCAGCGCGGCACCGTAGCCCCTCCCCCTTGTGGGGAGGGGTTGGGGAGGGGCCTTATCCCAAGACGGCGCTCTCACCGCTTGACCTCCCACGTCGTCACACGCTCGCCCGTTGCCGGATCCTTGCCGTCCTTTAGCTGGATGCCCTTTGCCGTCAATTCGTCGCGGATCTTGTCGGCTTCTGCGAAGTTCTTCGCCTTCAGCATTTCCAGACGCATGGCGACCAGCGCATCGACAGCCGCAGCGACGGCTTCGTCGATCTCCGTCTTCTTGGGCATCACGCCGAGCAGCGCCGCACTTGCGGCGAAGACGGCGTCGTTGCCGGCTTGCGCCAACGCATGCAGCGCCTGCACCGCCGCCACCGTGTTGAGGTCATCGGCAAGCGCATTCAATACGCTGTCATCGGGTGCCGCATCGCCGGCTTCGGCCACCGGCCATTTGGCAAGCAGGCGCTCGGCCTCTTCCAGCCGCTTGATCGAGAAATCGATCGGCTCGCGGTAATGCGTCATCAGCATGGCAAGACGCAGCACTTCGCCCGGCCATTTGCGCCCGCCGAAGGTCTCCGTGTGCAGCAGATCGTGGATGGTGACGAAATTGCCTTCGGACTTCGACATCTTCCGGCCTTCGACCTGCACGAAGCCGTTGTGCATCCAGACATTCGCCATCACCTCGGTGCCGTGGGCGCAACGCGACTGGGCGATCTCGTTTTCATGATGCGGGAAGATCAGGTCCAGCCCGCCGCCGTGAATGTCGAAGACATCGCCGAGATAGCGCCGGCTCATCGCGGAGCACTCGATATGCCAGCCGGGCCGGCCGCGGCCCCAGGGGCTCTCCCAGCCGGGTTCATTGTGGCTCGACAGTTTCCAGAGCACGAAATCGCCGGGGTTCTTCTTGTGCACGTCGACGGCGACGCGGGCGCCGGCCTGCTGCTCGTCGAGCGGGCGCTTCGAAAGCTGGCCGTAATCCGCCATGGATTTGGTGTCGAACAGCACTTCGCCGGCTGCGACATAGGCATGGCCGTTGCCGATCAGCTTCTCGATGATCTCGGTCATCTCTTTGATATTGTCGGTGGCGCGGGGCTCGAAGCTCGGCTCGAGGCAGCCGAGTTCGGCGACATCGGCGTGAAACTGCGTCTCGGTCTTTTCCGTCACCGCCCGGATCGCTTCGTTGAGCGGCAGGCCGGGATGATCTCTCAGCGCCCGCGCATTGATCTTGTCGTCGACGTCGGTGATGTTGCGGGCATAGGTGACGTGATTTTCGCCATAGACATGGCGCAGCAGCCGGAACAGCACGTCGAAGACGATGACCGGCCGGGCATTGCCGATATGGGCGAAATCATAGACCGTCGGGCCGCACACATACATGCGGACGTTCTCGGCATCGATCGGCGCAAAGACCGATTTCTCCCGCATCAGCGTGTTGTACAGCTTCAGTTCCGGCGTGCCGCCCATTTCACTCTCCCAAAATGCACAAAGCAGAAAAGACCGCTGCCGGCAGGCCGGGGCGTTTCGCATCTTGGACATTTGGGAGACGAAAACGGCCAGGCCAGCTTTAGGCTAGCGAATAATTTTCCGGCAAATAATGCAGGTAACCGTTTTCATGGCGCGATTTATGGCGTGGGATTGGCGTTTGGTCAAGAGGGCGGGCAATGATCCCGAAGCAACCGGGCTAACGTGCCCTGAATCGACGGCAGCGATGAACGTCCAGCGAAGAAGGTGTACATGCCTTTAGATTCGTTGGTCATTTTCAGGACGCAAATCGCGCATAGCCAATTCCAAAGCCATTGAAAGCAGGGGGCGTGAGTGAGGGGAGTAGCACGGTGGACAATCGGGGCGACCGCAATTCTGGCAGTCGCAGCCGTCGCATATTTCGCCTACGATTTCGGCATGGTTCGCTTCAACAATCCATCTCTCAGCCGCTATCCGATCCAGGGTATCGATGTCAGCCACCATCAAGGCGATATCGATTGGAAGGCCGTCGCCTCGCAGGCGAATGTCCGCTTCGCGATCATGAAGGCGACCGAAGGTGGGGATCATCGAGATTCCAGGTTCGCCGAGAATTGGCAACGCGCCGGAGATGCCGGGCTGGTCAAAGGCGCGTATCATTTCTTCACCTTCTGCCGCCCAGGCAAGGATCAGGCGCAGAATGTGCTGGCGACCGTGCCGAAGGAAGCGGGAACCCTGCCGATCGCCGTCGATCTGGAATTCGTCGGCAATTGCAACAAGGTCCCGACGCTCGAGGAGATGGCTGCCGAGGTGAACGCCTTCTTCACCGAACTGAAGGGCACTTTTCCGGAAAAGCCCATTTTTTACGTCACCGAAGAGTTCTTCGATCAATATCTGAAAGGCAATGAAGCCCGCTTCCCCGACCATTACCTGTGGCTACGAAGCGTGTTCAAGGAGCCGAAGCAGAAGGGATGCAGCCGTTGGTCGATATGGCAATTTGCCGATAACGGCACATTGGACGGCATCCAGGGAGCGGTGGACCTCAATGCGCTATGCCCGTCGGAAGCAGGCTTGGCGCATTTGTTCCCAGCCGTTGCGGCGAACTGAGCCGCCCGGCCTATTCCGGCAGACGGTAATCGACGAGCTTTTTCTCGCGCACGATGAACAGCTTGCCCGTCTCGGTTACGCCGGGGCCGAGTAGGGGAAGAATGGCCTTCGCCACTTCGGAAGGATGCGGCAGCGTCGCCGGATCTTCGCCGGGAACGGCCTGCGCGCGCATCGCCGTGCGCGTGGCGCCGGGATCGACGCTGGTGATGCGCAGCGGCGTCGATTGTGTTTCGCCGGCCCAGGTGCGGGCCAGCGCCTCGACGGCAGCCTTTGAAGCCGAATAGGCGCCCCAGAAGGGACGGCACTTATGCGCGGCGCCGGAAGACAGGATGACGGCGCGGCCGGCATCCGAGCGGGTCAGCAGCGGATCGACCGAGCGGATCAGCCGCCATGTGGCGGTGACGTTGATGTTCATGACCTTTTCGAAGACCTTCGCTTCGATATGGCCGATCGGCGAGATGACGCCGAGCACGCCGGCATTGGCGACGAGAATGTCGAGCTTGCCCCAGCGCTCGAAGATCGAACCACCGAGACGGTCGATCGCTTCCATGTCGGCGAGATCGAAGGGGACGAGAGTGGCTGAACTGCCGACGGCCTTGATCGCATCGTCGAGATCCTCGAGCCCGCCGACCGTGCGGGCGCAGGCAATCACATGCGCGCCGGCTTTCGCCAGTTCCAGCGCCGTGAAATAGCCGATGCCGCGCGATGCACCGGTGACGAGTGCGATCCTGCCTTCAAGATTGATGTTCATCTGCCCGGGTTCCGGATGTGCTTGAAAAGGTAAGGGGCGCAATAGGCGCCCCAGATTGGAAAGTCAAAACGGAAGGGCTCAGCCGTTGCTGGCAAGCATGGAAATCTTATTGCCCATGGACTCGCCATTCTTGTCGAGCAGGCGGGTCGGGTAGTCGCCGGTGAAATAGTGGTCGGTGAACTGCGGGCGCGCATTGTTGCGATCCTCGCCGCCGACGGCGCGATAGAGGCCGTTGATCGACAGGAAGGCGAGCGAATCCGCGCCGATGTATTTCGCCATGGCTTCGACATCTGCATACTGGTTTGCCAGCAACTTGTCGGCGTCGGGCGTGTCGATGCCGTAGAAGTCGGGGAAGAAGATCATCGGGCTGGCGACGCGGATGTGAACTTCGCGGGCACCGGCTTCACGGATCATCTGCACTATTTTCAGCGAGGTCGTGCCGCGCACGATGGAATCGTCGACCAGCACCACGCGCTTGCCTTCGATCATCGCCCGGTTGGCCGAATGTTTCAGCTTCACGCCGAAGGCGCGAATCTGCTGTGTCGGTTCGATGAAGGTGCGGCCGACATAATGGTTGCGGATGATGCCGTATTCGAAGGGAATGCCGCTTTCCTGCGCATAGCCGAGCGCAGCCGGCGTGCCGCCGTCCGGCACCGGTACGACGACATCGGCATCGACAGGCGATTCCTTGGCGAGGTTCATGCCCATGTTCTTGCGCGTCGTGTAGACGTTGCGGCCGCCGACAACCGAATCCGGGCGGGCGAAATAGACATATTCGAACAGGCAGAGGCGTTCCGGCTGCGGCTTGCTCGGCTTGCGCGCATCGACGCTGATCGAGCCGTCCGGCTGGATTTCGCAGATGATGACTTCGCCGTTTTCGACGTCACGGATGAACTTGGCGCCGATGATGTCGAGCGCGCAGGTTTCCGAGCAGAAGATCGGCTTGCCGTCCAGTTCGCCCATCACGAGCGGCCGGATGCCGGTGGGGTCACGCGCGGCGATCAGCTTGGTGCGCGTCATGGCGAGCATGGAATAGCCGCCTTCCATCTGGCGGATGGCGTCTATGAAGCGGTCGGCCGTGGACGTATGGCGGGAGCGGGCGATCAGGTGAAGGACGACTTCGGTATCGGAGGTCGACTGACAGATGGCGCCGGTCGCGATGATCTGGCGGCGCAGCGTCAGGCCGTTAGTGAAGTTGCCGTTATGGGCGACGGCGATGCCGCCTTCCTCGAGTTCGGCAAAGAGCGGCTGCACATTGCGCATCGCCACTTCGCCCGTCGTCGAGTAGCGCGTATGGCCGATCGATATGCTGCCTGGCAGTCGGGCGAGTGTCATCGGGTTGGTGTAATGGTCGCCGACGAGGCCCATATGGCGCTCCTGATAGAAGCGCTTGCCGTCGAAGGAGACGATGCCGGCTGCTTCCTGCCCGCGATGCTGCAGGGCATGCAGGCCGAGGGCCGTCAGCGCCGCGGCATCGGGATGTCCCAGAATTCCGAAAACGCCGCACTCTTCATGCAGCGTATCTCCGTCGAGCGGATCGTCGGTCGGGAAGGAATGGGACTGGTTCATTTCTGCGGGCCTTTGCTCTCACAAGAATGGATCGGCATTACTAATAGCATGATACCGGAAATCTCGCAGGTTTCCGATAACTTCATGCTGAACGACATCTGCTTTCAGAGCCCGCTCGCCGGCTCTGAAACGGCTTAGGTCCGGCGGAGCTGGAACGCCCGGCCGGACCCTTATTTCACGTCCCGCTCAAATGGCAATTGCCGCAAGGCGAGTCAAGCTGCTGAACACTGTGTCAATTCGCCGGCTGCTGTGCGCCGCCGTCTGCCGGTGCGTCCTCCGCCGGAGCCTGGTCGGTCGTCGGCGGATTGGCGCCTTCAGTGCCCTGTGCCTGCGGCTGGAACTTATCGCGGATGCTCTCGGGTATAGCCTCGGCGATTTGTTCCGGCAGAACCGACTTCAGCTTCACGACCATCGAATCCAGGAAGGGCTTCGACTTCGCTTCATTGACCCAGGCCGGGCGGTGATCGGCATCGACGAGCCAGTTCCAGAAGGCGACGGCGACGACCAGAAGCAGCACGCCGCGGGCGGCGCCGAACAGGAAACCCAGCGTGCGGTCGAGCGCGCCGATGCGGCTGTCGATAATGAAATCGGCGATCTTCATCGTGATGAAGGAGATGACGATGAGCGCGATGAGGAAGACGACCGCTGCCGAGCCGATGATCGCGATACGGTCGTCATCGGTATATTTCTTCGCGTAGGGCAGCAGGTAGGGGTAGAGGTAGTAGGCGGCGGCGGCAGAGCCGCCCCAGCTCGCGATCGAAAGGATCTCACGCGAAAAGCCGCGGACCATCGCCAGCACGGCGGAGAAGAGCACGACGCCGATGACAATACCGTCGAAAATCGTAATGGGCATGTAAATTCAACTCCAGGACTGCCGCTTGGCGGCCGTGTCGCGCCTTATCGTGTGCCTCCTATATCATTACCAATCTTGGCAATGAAAGGATCAAACCTCGTCTTCCACACGCAACGCCCCCTTCGATCCGGCGATGCGCGCGACCAGGTCCGGCAGGCTTTCCACCTCGCTCCAGCGCCCGCCCGAATTCTTCGGCAGTTCGGCTGAGGCGGACGGAAGCAGTGCTGCGGAAAAGCCCAGCTTCTCGGCTTCCTTGAGGCGCTGGGCGGTGTGCGCAACCGGCCGGATGGCGCCCGACAGGCTGACTTCGCCGAAATAGACGCAATCGGCAGGAAGGGCAATACCGGCAAGCGAGGAAACGAGCGCCGAAGCGACGGCGAGATCGGCCGCCGGTTCGGAGATGCGGTAGCCGCCGGCGACGTTGAGATAGACGTCGTGCTGACCGAGCCGGACGCCGCAATGCGCTTCCAGCACTGCGAGGATCATCGACAGCCGGGCCGAATCCCAGCCGACCACGGCGCGCCGCGGCGTACCGAGCGAGGTCGGCGCCACCAGCGCCTGCACCTCGACGAGCACGGGGCGCGTGCCTTCCATGCCGGCAAAGACGGCAGCGCCCGGCGATTTTTCGTTGCGTTCGCCGAGGAAGAGCTCGGAAGGATTGGCGACCTCGCGCAATCCCTTGTCGGACATTTCGAAGACGCCGATCTCGTCGGTCGGGCCGAAACGGTTCTTGACCGTACGCAGGATGCGGTAGTGGTGGCCGCGATCGCCTTCGAAATAGAGCACGGCATCGACCATGTGCTCGACCACACGCGGCCCGGCGATCTGGCCGTCCTTGGTCACATGCCCGACGAGCACCATGGCGGCCCCCGTCTGCTTGGCGAAACGGATCATCGACTGCACGCCGGTGCGCACCTGCGTCACCGTTCCCGGCGCGGATTCGGCGAGTTCGCTCCATAGCGTCTGGATCGAATCGATAATGACGAGGTCCGGCCGCTTGCCTTCTGCGAGCGTCGCCAGAATATCCTCGACATTGGTTTCGGCGGCCAGCATCACGTCGGTATCGGCTGCCGCAAGACGCTGCGCCCGCAGCCGGACCTGCGCCACGGCTTCTTCGCCGGAGACATAGATGATCTTGTGGCCGCGCCGCGCAAGGGCGGCAGCCGCCTGCATCAGCAGCGTCGACTTGCCGATACCGGGATCGCCGCCGATCAGCACGGCCGAGCCGCGCACGAAGCCGCCGCCGAGCGCGCGGTCGAGCTCCGACATGGCGGTGTGGATGCGCGGAGCTTCCTCGATCTCACCGGACAGCGCCGTCAGCGTCACCGGCCGGCCCTTCTTCGGCGTCTTGCCGGGACCGGCGCCGATCCCGCCCATCGGGTCTTCTTCGACGATGGTGTTCCACTCGCCGCAACCATCGCATTTGCCGGCCCAGCGATTATGGACCGCGCCGCAATTCTGGCAGATGAACTGTGTCCTGGCCTTCGCCATCAATGACTGCTTTCGATAAAATCTTCAGGTGAGGTGTCTTCCCGCCGGTGAGGCGCTTGGCGGCAGGGAATCATCCCTAGCGTAGTAGGGACGTTAGATCGTCGATGGTCTTGCGGAAAGGGGCAGGAGGCGGGAGCTAATGACTGGTCTCTGCAGCTTCTCGTAGAATTAACGCCGTCAACTCTTCGGCACTGTCGAAAGATACGACCCGTCCCATATCGATGTCGTCTTGTCCTTCTTTGATCAGCGCCCGGAGTTTCGCGATCTTAATCTCGCGTTCCCGCAGAAGATCGAGACCGGCCTGAACGACATCGTCGGCATTTTCATAATACCCGGCATTGATCTGCTGCTCGATGAAGGCCTCTTCGGCGGCGTTGAGGCGGATTGTCGTCATGGCAGACTCCTTTGCTGGATATATAGCAATCCGCCGAGCATATTCCTACTCCTCGGCCACATAGCGCCGTTCGTGGCGCAGCCCCATGCTGGTCAGGATCTCGTATCCGATCGTGCCCGCCGCCCGCGCCACGTCGTCCAGAGCCATGTTCTTTCCGAACAGCTCGACATAATCGCCGGCGCGCACGGCGTTTTCCGGCACATCGGTGATGTCGAAGATCGTCAGGTCCATGGTGATCCGACCGGCGACCGGGACTTTGTACCCGGCAATGAAGCCTTGCCCGCCTTGCGGCACGGTCTGGCGCAGCGGCACGCCGCCGCTCGACTGGCTGCGCATATAACCATCGGCATAACCGGCAGACACGATCGCCAGCCGGCTGTTACGGTGCAGTTGGAGCGCCCGTCCATAGCTGACGGTCTCGCCGGCTTCGACGGTCCGCACCTGGATGATGCGCGCTTCCGCGGTGGCGACCGGCCGCATCGGGTTCGCCATGCCGCTGACCGCCTCGCCGCCATAAAGCGAGATGCCGGGGCGGGTCAGGTCGAAGTGATAGTCTTCGCCGAGAAAGATGCCGGCCGAGGCGGCAAGACTTGAATCGATGCCTTCATAGGCGGTGCTAACCCTGCGGAATGATTCAAGCTGCCGCAGGTTCATCGCATGGGTGGGATCGTCGCCGCAGGCGAGGTGGCTCATGATCAGCACCGGCGCGAAACTTGCCGGCCGCGAGACGTCGTCGGCGAGAGCCAGCGCATCGTCGATGTGCAATCCCAGCCGGTTGAAGCCGGTATCGACATGCAGTGCGCAGGGGTAATCACCGTAGTCGGCAAGCACTGCCATCCAGAAGGCGAGCTGCTCGTCGGAGGAAATCACCGGCACCAGATCGTTTTCGAAGAAGCGCCGTTCCGTTCCCGGCCATATGCCCGAGAGCACGAAGATGCGCGCTTCCGGCGCATAGAGACGCAGTGTCACGCCCTCATCGACGGTCGCGACGAAGAAATCCCGGGCGCCCGCCAGATAGAGCGTTTCACCGGCATCCTCGATGCCCATGCCATAGGCATCCGCCTTGACGACGGCCGCGGCGCGCGCCGCACCCGAGCGGCGCGCCATGTCGCGCCAGTTCTCCGTCAGGGCCGTCAGGTCGACGGTCAGCCGCAGACCTGCGGAAGCGAAAGGATCGTCGTCTTCGAAGGGGAGTGGAAAATCTGTCATGAATCGCCGTGAAGAAATGAAAGGAAACTGTCTGAACCAGTCTAGAGAGCATTGCGGCTAAGGGAAAGCGCGGGCGGTCACATACCACTCTTTGCCTTTGTGCGATCACTTTTGTTCAAGACGCATAGAGGCTTCCGCGCTAATCTTGCCGGATGCAGAACGTATCGCAGAAAGAGGCGGCAGACGCCATGCCGCTTGCCAACGTGGAATCGGCCCGCTTCTGGCGGGATGGCCGCTTCCGCGACATGGAGTGCCTGAGCGCCACCTTTCTCACGCATGAATATGCGCCGCACGCGCACGATACGTTCAGCATCGGCGCGATAGAAAGCGGCACCCAGATCGCCACCCTCAGCGGCAGGCGGGAGGAAACCGGGCCGGGCGACCTTTATCTCATCGATCCCGGCGTCGTTCATGACGGCACGCCGGGCGGCGAGGGCTATCGCTACCGCATGATCTATCCCGACACGAAGCTGTTCGTCGATATTTTGGAGGATGTCACCGGCAAGGCCTTTCACGCGACGCCGTCTTTCTCCGGTGCGCTTCCACGTGATCCGCAGCTCGCCAATGCCTTTCATGCCGCCCACCGCACGCTCGAAACGGGCGCGGGCGCGCTGGAAGCCGATGAAAGCATGTTCTCGGTGCTGGCGGCGATCTTTGCGCGTCACGGCAGCGCCATCATCGTTCCTGTCGATACGCAGGAACGAAGCGCCGTCGCACGCGCCCGCGAATATCTGATCGAGAATTTCGACAGCGATGTCGGCCTGGAGGAATTGGCCGGCGTGGCGGGTTTGAGCCGTGCTCATCTCATCCGGGCTTTCCGCAAGGAATATCACATCACCCCGCATGCCTTCCTGACTGATCGGCGCGTGCAGGTGGCCCGCCGGCTGCTGCGGCAGGGGCGCATGCCGGCCGATATCGCGCTCGAATGCGGTTTTGCCGATCAGGCGCATTTCACCCGGCACTTCAAGGCGCGCACGGGCGTGACACCCGGCCAGTTCCGCACGGGCTGATCACTTTCGTTCAATACGGCCGTTTCGGGTTGGGCTACTGCTCCGCGATCTCAATGAGGAGGTTGCCATGTTGCAGCACAGCCGGCCAGCCCGCGAATTTCTCGCCGGAATGCGCGCCATTTTTCCGCTTGTCGTCGCCGTCTTGCCGATCGGGCTCGTCTTCGGCGCGGTTGCGGCCACCAAGAGCCTTTCCCCGCTGGAAACGACGCTGATGAGCGCACTTGTCTTCGCAGGCGGTTCGCAATTCGTGGCGATGGACATCTGGGCGCATCCCGCAAGCTGGATCGGTATTGGCTTCGCGGCTCTGCTGGTCAATATCCGCCACGTGCTGATGAGCGCGTCGATCGGCACGAAGATGCAATCCTTCTCCGGCGTCAAACGCTATATCGCCATGCTCTTCCTCGCCGATGAGCTCTGGGCGATGGCGGAGTTCCGCGCCGGCAGCACGCGGCTGACGCCCGCCTGGTATGCCGGCATCGTCACGCCCTTCTACCTCACCTGGGTGGGCTCTTCGCTGATGGGCGCACTGCTCGGCGCCTTTCTCGGCAATCCGGCCGTCATCGGCCTCGACTTCGCCTTTCCGGCTGTCTTTGTCGTGCTCGTCATGGGGTTCTGGAAGGGGCCGGAAACCGGCGCCGTCCTTGCCGCAAGCGGTGCCGCCTCCGTCGCGGTCCACCACTTCGTCCCCGGCGTCTGGTATATAGCCGCCGGCGCGTTGGCCGGGCTGGCAATGGCCCTCTGGCAGGGCAGGGCGCGGGAGCAGGCGGCATGACGCTCGACCTCAACACCCTTATCGCCATCCTCGCGATGGCTGCCGCAACGGTCTTCACTCGCGTCAGCGGCCTCGTGCTGATCCGTCATGTCGAGATGGATGAGCGCCGGAAAACGGCGATAGAGGCCATTCCGCCGGCCGTGCTGATGGCCGTCATCGCCCCGACCGCCTTTACGGCCGGTTGGGCGGAGACGCTGGCCTGCGCGGTCACCGCAATCGCCGCACGCCGCCTGCCGATGCTTGTGAGCGTCGTGGTTGGTGTGGCGACGGTCGCCCTGCTGCGGGCCGTTGGGCTCTAAAAGAAATTGACGCGGGGAAACCGCGTCAATGTTCCTCGTACTGTATGAAGGAAGGATCGGCGAGATCGGCAAAGCGCGTGAACTCCGCCTGGAAGGCAAGCTTCACCGTGCCGGTCGGCCCGTGGCGCTGCTTGGCGATGATGACGTCGGCCGTGCCCTTCACCTTGTCGAACAGCGCTTCCCACTCCGGATATTTCGGATCGTGGGGATCGCGCGGCTCCTGGTTCTTGACGTAATATTCCTCGCGGAACACGAAGAGCACGACGTCGGCGTCCTGCTCGATCGAGCCGGATTCGCGAAGGTCGGAGAGTTGCGGGCGCTTGTCGTCGCGGCTTTCGACTTGGCGCGAGAGCTGCGACAGCGCGATGATCGGAACGTTGAGTTCCTTGCCGAGCGCCTTCAGGCCGGTGGTGATCTGGGTGATTTCCTGGACGCGGTTGTCGCTTGATTTGCCCGAGCCGGTCATCAGCTGCACGTAGTCGACCACCAGCACGTCGAGGCCGCGCTGACGCTTGAGGCGGCGCGCGCGCGCCGAAAGCTGGGCGATCGAGATGCCGCCGGTCTGGTCGATATAGAGCGGCACCTTCTGCATCATCATCGAGCAGGCGACGAGCTTTTCGAAATCGGCATCGTTGATGTCGCCGCGGCGGATCTTCGAGGAGGAGACTTCCGTCTGCTCGGAGATGATACGGGTGGCGAGCTGTTCGGACGACATTTCGAGCGAATAGAAGCCGACGACGCCGCCGTTCTTGGCCTTCGTGCTGCCGTCCGACTGTACTTCGCCTTCGAAAGCGGCGGCGATGTTATAGGCGATGTTGGTCGCAAGCGAGGTCTTGCCCATGCCGGGGCGTCCGGCGAGGATGATCAAGTCCGAACGCTGCAGGCCGCCCATCTTGGCGTCGAGCGAATGGATGCCGGTGGAGATGCCCGAAAGCCCGCCGTCGCGTTCCTTGGCGACGGCCGCCATGTCGATGGCGAGCGCCACGGCATCGTTGAAGGACTGGAAGCCGCCGTCATAGCGGCCGTTTTCGGCGAGCTCGAAGAGCCGGCGTTCGGTATCCTCGATCTGTGACTGCGGCGGCATGTCGAGCGGCGCGTCATAGGCGATATTGACGACGTCCTCGCCGATGGTGATCAGCGCCCGCCGCAGTGCGAGATCGTAGATCGCGCGGCCGTAATCCTCGGCGTTGATGATAGTGACGGCGTTGCTGACGAGGCTCGCCAAATACGCCGAAACGGTCATGTCGCCGACCTTCTCGTCGGCTTTCAGGAAGGTCTTGATCGTCACCGGATTGGCGATCTTGCCCATGCGGATGATGTCGCCGGCGACCTCGTAGATCTTCCGGTGCAGCGGTTCGTAGAGATGAATCGGCTTCAGGAAGTCCGACACCCGGTAATAGGCGTCGTTGTTCATCAGGATGGCACCCAGAAGCGCCTGCTCGGCTTCGATGTTGTTGGGTGCTTCGCGGTAATGCTGCTCCGAAGGAGCAACGGCTGCAATCTTTCGAGCGGCGTCGTTCATCATCATCCGTTCTGTCTTTTTCCAACTCCGGATTTGCAATTCCGGATGGAGAAAATCAAGGGGCTGCGAAAGGAGCGGGGCTCGTCTCGCCTAAATCCTGAACGCTGTGCCCATTGTTCGACTTCTCCACAGTCCCAGGCGCCACAAACGAGAAATACTGGCAGTGTCACCCGCAGGACACGGTACGGAGCCGACTCAGCTCACCCGTTCCGGAGAAGGATATGTTAGCGCGATGACACCGGGCACGCAGCAAAAACATCCGGACAATCCCCTGTTAAAAAGCGACCGTCGGCTGCGTGAACACCCGAATGAATGGAAACGAAAAAGCCCGGCGCGATGGCCGGGCTTTCCCTCTCGCGGATTGCTCCGGCGAAAATTATGCTTCGTCTTCGTCGAGGCCGTCGGCTTCCGGATCGAAGAAATCTTCCGGACGCAGTGCGTCTTCGTCAACGCCGTAGATCGCGTCGACCGAGGTGAGTTCTTCGCCCTTCGCCTGGCGCTCTGCCTCTTCGGCGGAACGGGCAACGTTCAACTCGACGTTGATTTCGACTTCGGCATGCAGCTGCAGCTCGACCTTGTGCAGGCCGATCGACTTGATCGGTGTGTTGAGGTGAACCTGGTTGCGGCCGACGTTGAAGCCTTCTGCGGCGAGAATTTCGACGACGTCACGGGCAGCGACCGAGCCGTAGAGCTGGCCGGTTTCGCCGGCGGAGCGTACGACGATGAAGGACTTGCCGTCGAGGACGTCGGCAACCTTCTGGGCTTCCGACTTGCGCTCGAGGTTGCGGGCTTCGAGCGTTGCGCGCTCGGATTCGAAGCGGGCCTTGTTGGCGGCGTTGGCGCGCAGCGCCTTGCCGAGCGGCAGCAGGTAGTTACGGGCAAAGCCGTCGCGAACCTTTACGGTTTCGCCCATCTGGCCGAGCTTGGAGATGCGTTCGAGAAGAATGACGTCCATTTTCTTTTCCTTTCTTGTGTCTCAGATTTTCGTATCGGATTGTTTGGGGGCATCGGCATCTTTCGCCGGGGTCAGTGCGATCGCCTTGCGCGTATCGCTGAGACCCACGACCAGGATGAGGAGAGCTGGCAGCAGCATGAGCATCGAAGCCAGGTAGCAGAGGATGAGGGCCGGTATGCGCCAGTCCTTTCCACGCGTGCGGAAATGCAGCGAGGCGAAGCCGGAGAGCATGAAACCGGCGCCGAAGGCGCCGATCACGGTCGCGCCGACGAGCGCCGGAACGCCGCCGAAGAAGCAGGCCGCAAGCCCGGCCAGGAAGATGAAGATCGAATTGCGGTTCATGCGCAGCGACGAGGGAATATCCTCGCGCGGCCGAAGGCCCCGGCCGGATGCCGCGACGATGCGCACGGCGAAATAATAGGCGGCAAACAGCATGCTGACCCACATGCCGCCCTGCACGGCCGGCAGCATCAGCAGGATCAGCGATTTGGTCTGCGCGGTTGCCGCAGGATCGGGCATGAATTCCGGCTGCTGCTGTTTGACCGAAGTGATCAGCAGGTCGACGATCGGATCGGTGATATCAGGCCCATAGCCGATCATCACGCCGATGACGATGACGGCGATCGTCACCAGTCCGCAGAGATGCAGCAGGATATCGGAGAGCGGATACCAGGCGAGCAGATGGTCGGGGCCGCCGAGTTCGGAGGCGGGACGCGCGAGATTGGCGAGATGGCTGAGCCAGCCGGCCGGCAGCAGAGTCACCAGCGTCATGATGAGTGCGAAAGACGGGGAGATGAGGACCGCACCGAGCGCCGCTCCCGTGACGACGGCCGAAATCGCGGCGGCATTGCCCCAGCCGAGCCCGACGATCAGGATCGGCAGCGCCGAGGCCGTGTATAGAATCGCGCTGAAAAACGACGGCTGCATGCTCGCGCCCAGCACCAGCAGGGCGGCGGTCAATCCGGCGAGTGCGCCGATCAGCAGCGTTCTAACGTTCGGTCGTTTCAAGGTCGCTGTCCTGCTTCATCAAGCAGTTAGAGGATGTTGCTGAATCGAATTCAGAAACGTCTCAACATGGGTTTTAAGAGTTCCGATCCGCGCCCATCGCGGAAGGGAGAGGGAAGGCACGAATGCCTTCCCTTAAAGGTGAATGCGTCGGCCGATCAGGCGACGACGTAGGGCAGCAGGCCGAGGAAACGGGCACGCTTGATCGCCTGGGCGAGTTCGCGCTGCTTCTTCTGGGAAACGGCCGTGATGCGGGACGGAACGATCTTGCCGCGCTCGGAAATGTAGCGCTGCAGCAGGCGAACGTCCTTGTAGTCGATCCGCGGAGCGTTTGCGCCGGAGAACGGGCAGGTCTTGCGGCGGCGATGGAACGGACGGCGGACCGGTGCGGAGGAAGCTTCAGACATTCTTATATCTCCTTATGCACGGTCTTCGCGCGGAGCGCGGTCCGGACGCGGGCCACGCTGGAAGTCGCCGTCACGGCGCGGCGGACGGTCGCCGAATTCGCGGCGCGGGCCACGGTCGCCACCTTCGCGCGGGCCGCGGTCGTCGCGGTCGCGCTTCTGCAGCATGGCAGACGGGCCTTCTTCGTGCTTTTCGACGGCGATGGTCATGTAGCGAAGAACGTCTTCGCTGATGCGCATCTGGCGTTCCATTTCCTGGATCGCAGCGGCCGGTGCATCGATGTCCATCAGGGCGTAGTGCGCCTTGCGGTTCTTCTTGATGCGGTAGGTGAGGGACTTGAGGCCCCAGTTCTCGATACGCCCGACTTTACCGCCGTTAGCTTCGATCACACCCTTGTACTGTTCTACGAGGGCATCGACCTGCTGAGCGGAAATATCCTGCCGGGCAAGGAATACATGTTCATAAAGAGCCATGACAGCTTTGCCTTTCTTGCGTTTGGTTCAACCCGATATTCGGCGGCTAAGCCTCAACGACTGCTCCTGATTGGGCGGACCCAGGCAAGAAAAGCGTTTCCGAGACGGTCGAGAGCGGAGACACGGGAGGCTGGAACGCTTCCGTTCCGAACGATTTGCAAAATGCAAACCGGCCCTCCGTTCAGCCACCAGCCAGAAGACCGGGTTAACGAACAGCGCGGCTTATACGGATTTTTGCGCGAAAGGCAAGTGCAATCGGACGGCCAGGCCGACGCAGGCCGATCGGCCATGCCGGACCGTCATGGGACTATGATCACAGCGGCAGCGGATATTGCCGGTGCACCTTGGCGATCTCTGCCAGGACGTCGTCCGAAAGCGTCAGCTCGGCCGCGCCGATATCGATCTTCAACTGTTCCATCGAGGTCGCGCCGATGATGGCCGAGGCCATGAAGGGTCTCGACAGGCAGAAGGCGAGCGCCATGGCCGCCGGGTCGAGGCCGTATTTGCGTGCGATCCCGATATAGGCCTTGGTCGCCGGCTCCTGCAGCGGCTGCAGGCGGCCGCCGATATCGTGGTTGATCGAGCCGCGCGAACCCTTCGGCCTTGCGCCATCGACATATTTGCCCGTCAGGATGCCGCCGGCGAGCGGCGAATAGGCGAGCAGCCCGACATCCTCATGGTGCGAGAGTTCGGCGAGGTCGAGGTCGAAGTGGCGATAGAGCAGATTGTATTCGTTCTGGACGCTGGCGATGCGCGGCAGGCCCTTCTGCTCGGAGAGCGTCAGGTATTTCTGGATGCCCCAGGTGGTTTCGTTGGAAAGGCCGATCGCGCGGATCTTGCCTTCCTTCACCAGTGCGCCGAGCGTTTCCAGAATGTCGAGCATGTTGGCGACGGCCGTCTCGCGATCCTGGTTGAACGGATTGTAGCTCCAGTTCTGGCGGAAATGGAAATGGCCGCGGTTCGGCCAATGGATCTGGTAGAGATCGACGTAATCCGTCTTCAGCCGCGTCAGGCTGGCCTCGAGCGCCAGGCGGATGTTCTTCGCATCCGCGCCTTCGCCGCCGCGTATGTAGTCGCGGCCGCGGCCTGCGACCTTGGTGGCGAGCACGATGTCACCGCGCTTGCCTGATTTGCTGAACCAGCTGCCGATATAATCTTCGGTCCAGCCCTGTGTTTCGGCCGAGACCGGCGTCGTCGGATAAAGCTCGGCGGTATCGAAGAAATTGACGCCCTTCTCGACGGCATAATCCATCTGCGCATGAGCGTCGGTCTCGCTGTTCTGCGAACCCCACGTCATGGTGCCAAGGCAAATTTCTGAAACGGAGATATCGGTGCGGCCGAGCGAATTATACTTCATGGAAAAACCTTGGGAGCGATCTTGAGGTGAAAGCCTTGGGAAGTGCCCGCGCAAATCTAGGCCGGATTTGACGGAGCGCAAGAGCAAAACCGGGCTTTTGTGCCGGTGCGAAAGGCTTTGCAGAGAGCGGGCCGCCACTTGACTCTCCGGGAAAGAATGTCAATTGGAGGCAAAATAGCCTTGAGGGGCGCAACCAGGGATACGAGAATGACCATCGCTTTCACTTTTCCCGGCCAGGGCAGCCAGGCCGTCGGCATGGGTAAGGATCTCGCCGAGAATTTCGCGGAAGCGCGCGCCGTTTTCGAAGAGGTTGATGAGGCGCTCGGTGAGAAGCTCTCGGATGTCATGTTCAACGGTCCCGAGGACACGCTGACTTTGACGGCAAATGCCCAGCCGGCCTTGATGGCCGTCTCGATCGCCGTCATCCGCGTGCTTGAGGCCAAGGGCCTGGATCTGAAGTCCAAGGTTGCTTACGTCGCCGGCCATTCGCTTGGCGAATATTCGGCACTTTGCGCCGCCGGCACCTTTTCGCTCGCCGATACCGCGCGTTTGCTGCGCATTCGCGGCAATGCGATGCAGGCTGCCGTTCCCGTCGGCGTCGGCGCCATGGCCGCGATCATCGGCCTCGAACATGCCGATGTCGTCGCCGTCTGTGAGGAGGCCGCCGCCATCGGCGCCTGCCAGATCGCCAATGACAATGGCGGCGGCCAGATCGTCATTTCGGGCGAAAAGGCGGCGGTTGAAAAGGCCGCCGGCCTTGCGACCGACAAGGGCGCCAAGCGCGCCATCCTGTTGCCCGTCTCCGCTCCTTTCCATTCGGCGCTGATGGCGCCCGCTGCCGACGCCATGCGCGAGGCGCTGGCAAAGGTTGCCAAATCCGATCCCGTCGTCCCGCTGATCGCCAATGTTCGCGCGGCCCCGGTAAAGAACGCCGACGAGATCGTCGGCCTCCTGGTCGAGCAGGTGACCGGCCAGGTCCGCTGGCGCGAGACCGTGGAATGGTTCGCCGCAAACGGCGTCACGACGCTTTATGAACTCGGCTCCGGCAAGGTGCTGACCGGTCTTGCCCGCCGCATCGACAAGACGATCAACGGCGTCTCGGTCAATGGTCCCTCGGATATCGACGCGGCCGTCGCCGCGCTCATGGCCTGATTGCTATCTCCAGATATAAGGAACGCTTCCATGTTCGATCTTTCCGGCCGCAAGGCTCTCGTCACCGGCGCATCGGGCGGTATCGGCGAGGAAATCGCCCGCCTTCTCCATAAGCAGGGCGCGATCGTCGGCCTGCACGGCACCCGCGTCGAGAAGCTGGAAGCGCTGGCGGCCGAGCTCGGCGAACGCGTCAAGATCTTCCCGGCGAACCTGTCGGACCGTGATGAGGTCAAGGCGCTCGGCCAGAAGGCGGAAGCTGATCTCGAAGGCGTCGATATTCTCGTCAACAATGCCGGCATCACCAAGGACGGTCTCTTCGTGCGCATGAGCGACGAGGACTGGGACGCCGTTCTCGAAGTGAACCTGACCGCCACCTTCCGCCTGACGCGCGAACTGACGCATCCGATGATGCGCCGCCGCTATGGCCGCATCATCAACATCACCTCCGTCGTCGGCGTCACCGGCAATCCGGGCCAGGCCAATTACTGCGCCTCCAAGGCCGGCATGATCGGCTTCACCAAGTCCTTGGCGCAGGAGATCGCCACCCGTAACGTGACGGTCAATTGCGTCGCGCCCGGCTTCATCGAAAGCGCCATGACCGGCAAGCTGAACGACAAGCAGAAGGAAGCGATCATGGGGGCGATCCCGATGAGGCGCATGGGCACCGGTGGCGAAGTCGCTTCGGCCGTCGCTTACCTTGCCTCCTCCGAGGCGGCCTACATGACCGGTCAGACGCTGCACGTAAATGGCGGCATGGCGATGATCTGAAACGACAAACTGTCGGTGTGGGAGCAATTCCCGCCAATAGCATGTTGAGCAATCACGAACCGTTGATTTTCTGGCTTTGCGGCAGACATAAAGCATGTTAAGCGGGCCAATGACTGTCAGCAGTCGTCCCGAGAAAGCAGACGGACCGGCGGGCTTTTTGCAAGCCTGGGACATCTCTGAAGCCGGGTAAACGAGTTTGCCGAGGATGTCTGAAAACATCGCAGGCTGAAACAGGGTAGGGATGCCGTAATGGCATGCCGATCAGGACATAAGGTCGAGGAAACCGACATGAGCGATATCGCAGAACGCGTAAAGAAAATTGTTATTGATCATCTTGGCGTCGATGCCGACAAGGTCGTCGAGAGCGCCAGCTTTATCGACGATCTGGGCGCTGACTCGCTCGATACGGTCGAACTTGTCATGGCTTTCGAAGAAGAATTCGGCGTCGAAATTCCCGACGACGCTGCTGACTCGATCCTGACGGTCGGCGATGCCGTGAAGTTTATTGAGAAGGCCCAGGCCTGATCCTGAGCATTTGAGAAAGGGCGGGCCTGGAGTCCGCCCTTTTCTTATCGGCATATTTCTCCATAGAACATAAGAGACGGGGGAAAGCACGCGATGAGACGTGTCGTCATCACCGGTACCGGCATGGTATCACCCTTGGGATGCGGAACAGAGGTGACATGGTCCCGGCTGCTTGCCGGCCAGAATGGCGCCCGTCTGGTCACCGAATTCGAGGTCGATGATCTTCCCGCCAAGATCGCCTGCCGTATCCCGATCGGTGACGGCTCCGACGGCACTTTCAATGTCGATCAGTGGATGGAGCCGAAAGAGCAGCGCAAGGTCGACCCCTTCATCATCTTCGGCATGGCCGCCGCCGACATGGCGCTTGCCGATGCCGGCTGGCATCCCGAAACCGATGAGGACCAGATCGCCACCGGCGTGCTGATCGGCTCCGGCATCGGCGGCATCGAAGGCATCGTCGAGGCGGGTTATACCCTGCGTGACAAAGGCCCGCGCCGCATCTCCCCCTTCTTCATTCCCGGCCGCCTGATCAACCTCGTTTCCGGCCAGGTCTCGATCCGCCACAAGCTGCGCGGACCCAATCATTCGGTCGTCACTGCCTGCTCGACGGGCGCGCATGCGATCGGCGACGCCGCGCGGCTGATCGCGCTGGGTGATGCTGACGTCATGGTCGCCGGCGGCACGGAATCTCCCGTCAGCCGTATTTCGCTGGCAGGATTTGCCGCCTGCAAGGCGCTGTCGACCCAGCACAACGACGACCCGCAGAAGGCTTCGCGCCCCTATGACCGCGACCGCGACGGCTTCGTCATGGGCGAGGGCGCCGGCATCGTCGTTCTCGAAGAACTGGAACACGCCAAGGCGCGCGGCGCCAGGATCTATGCCGAAGTCGTCGGCTACGGCCTGTCGGGCGATGCCTATCACATCACCGCGCCGTCTGAGGACGGCGAGGGCGCCGGCCGCTGCATGGCGATGGCGCTGAAGCGCGCCGGGCTGACGCCGGCCGACATCGACTACATCAACGCCCATGGCACGTCGACCATGGCCGACACGATCGAACTCGGCGCCGTCGAGCGGCTGGTCGGCAATGCGGCGTCGAAGATCTCGATGTCTTCCACCAAGTCGGCGACAGGACACCTTCTCGGCGCCGCCGGCGCCATCGAGGCGATTTTCGCGACGCTCGCCATCCGCGACAATGTCGCGCCGCCGACGCTCAATCTTGACAATCCCGAACGCGAGACGGCGATCGATCTCGTACCGCACAAGGCGCGCGCGAGAGAAATCAACGTGGCGCTGTCCAACTCGTTCGGATTCGGCGGCACGAACGCGTCGCTCGTGCTGCGCCGTTACGCGTAGCGGATACCCGGCGGGTATCCCCACGCCGCAGATAAGGCCGTCCTGTAGCCTGCAGAGCAGGGCGTGCGAAAGCACAGCGGGTAACCGCCGTCATTGAAACGGCGGCAGACCTGCTTTTGCCGCATTGCTTCGCGAAATAGCGAAGTGAAGGCCAAGTTTTAGAGGATTGCCGGTGAGCGATACGACGAACCAGAGCAACGATACGCAAGGGCAGAAGGGACCGATCATCCCGAAGTCGCCGAACGAAGCCCTGCGTCCGGAGCGCGTCCCGGAGCCGCCGAAGCGGTCCAAGAATGCCCGCAGCCAGGTCGTCCTTTTCCTGAACTTCATCATGACGATGGCGGTCCTGGTCTGCATCGTCGCCGTCATCGGCTTTTATTACGCCAAATCGACCTATCAAGGCCCCGGTCCGCTGCAGACCAACACCAATTTCATCGTCCGTAACGGCGCAGGTCTCGCCGAAATCGCCTCGAACCTCGAGCGCAACGCGATCATCACCGATGCCCGCATCTTCCGTTATCTCACCGCGACGCATCTCTCGGCCGGCGAGAGCCTGAAGGCCGGTGAATACGAGATCAAGGCGAGGGCTTCCATGAGCGATATCATGGAGCTTCTGAAATCGGGCAAGTCCATTCTCTATTCCGTATCCTTCCCCGAGGGGCTGACGGTCCGCCAGATGTTCGACCGCATGCTACAGGATCAGGTGCTGGAAGGCGACTTGCCGGCCGCGCTGCCGACCGAAGGCAGCCTGCGTCCGGATACCTACAAATTCTCGCGCGGCACCAAGCGCTCGGAAATCATCCAGCAGATGGCGGCAGCACAGCAGAAGCTCGTCGACCAGATCTGGGACAAGCGTGACGCGTCGCTGCCGTTGCGCTCCAAGGAAGAATTCGTGACGCTCGCCTCGATCGTCGAAAAGGAAACCGGCGTTGCCGACGAGCGCGCCCATGTCGCCTCCGTTTTCCTCAACCGGCTCGGCAAAGGCATGCGCCTGCAATCCGACCCGACGATCATCTACGGCCTCTTCGGTGGCGAAGGTAAGCCGGCCGACCGGCCGATCTACCAGTCGGACCTGAAGCGGGATACGCCTTACAACACCTACGTCATCAAGGGCCTGCCGCCGACGCCGATCGCCAATCCCGGCAAGGATGCGCTGGAAGCCGTCGCCAATCCCTGGAAAACGCAGGATCTCTATTTCGTCGCCGACGGCACCGGCGGCCACGTGTTCGCCGCCACGCTCGAGGAGCACAATGCCAACGTCAAACGCTGGCGTAAGCTCGAAGCCGACAAGGGCTCGGACCCGAACATCGCAGTTGACGGCCAGCCGGAAGAGCCGCCAGCGGATAACGGCGCGGCCGCCGCGCCGCCGAAGAAAAAGAAGATCAACTGACAGATTTCGGGAGGCTCGCATGGCTCTGCAGTCCATGACCGGTTTTGCGCGGCGCGAGGGAACGAGCGGCCGCTGGCGCTGGGCCTGGGAACTGCGCTCGGTCAACGGCAAGGGTTTGGACCTGCGCCTGCGGCTGCCGCCCGGACTTGAGCGCATGGAGGCGGAGGTCCGCCGCCTTGCCGGCGAAAGCTTCAGCCGCGGCAACCTGCAGGCATCGCTATCGGTCACCGCCGACGAGAACCGTTTCGAGGCGGTGCTGAACAAGCAGGCGCTCGCCGCCGTGCTTGCCATGCGTGAGCAATTGGAGGGCGTGATCGACCCTGCGCCGCTGAAGCTCGATACGCTGCTTCTGGTGCGCGGCATCGTGGAATTTCGTGAAGGCGAGGACGGCGAGGAGGCGCTCGCCGCCCGCGACGCCGATATCGTCGCCGGCCTGCTGGCTGCCCTTGCCGATCTCAAGGCGATGCGCGAACAGGAAGGCTCGGCACTTGTCCGCATTCTCCTCGATCATGTCGCGACCATCGAAGGGTTGACGCGGACGATCGAGAGCGATCCCTCGCGCTCGCCTCAGGAGATCGCTGCCCGGCTTGCCGCGCAGGTTGCCTTGCTGGCGGAGGGCATGGCCGCGCTCGACCGTGACAGGCTGCATACCGAAGCCGCACTCTTGGCGACCAAGGCGGATCTGCGCGAGGAAGTCGATCGCCTCAAGGCGCATATCGCGGCAGCGCGCGATCTTCTGGTGAAAGGTGGTCCTGCCGGCCGCCGGCTGGATTTCCTTGCACAGGAATTTAACCGCGAATCGAATACCATCTGCTCGAAGTCGAATGCCTCGGCGGTCACCGCCGCCGGCATCGAATTGAAAGTCGTGATCGACCAGTTCCGCGAGCAGGTCCAGAATTTGGAGTAGGACATGAACCCGGCGAAAATCTCGCCCGTGCAGATCGCCCGCCGCGGTCTGATGCTTGTCATTTCGTCGCCGTCGGGCGCCGGCAAGTCGACGATCGCACGGACGCTTCTGGCGACCGACAAGCATATCGGTCTCTCCGTCAGCGTCACCACGCGCCAGCGCCGCCCGAGCGAGGTCGAGGGCGTGCATTACCTCTTCAAAAGCGTGCGCGAATTCGAGCGGCTGCGCGATAGCGATGCGCTGCTCGAATGGGCCGAGGTGCATGGCAATTTCTACGGCACGCCGCGCGAGCCGGTCGAACTGGCCATGGCCGAAGGCCGCGACATGCTCTTCGATATCGACTGGCAGGGCGCCCAGCAATTGCAGGAGAAGATGTCGGCCGACGTGGTCTCGATCTTCGTACTGCCGCCGACCATGACCGAGCTTCAGTCGCGGCTGCACCGCCGTGCCGAGGATTCCGAGGAGGTCATCCAGACGCGCCTCGCCAATAGCCGCGCCGAAATCGCCCATTGGCGCGAATATGATTACGTCATCGTCAACGACGACCTCGATACCGCCTTCGACGCCGTTCAGTCGATCGTCAAGGCTGAACGCCTTCGCCGCGACCGCCGCCACGGCATGTTCGATTTCGTCCGCGAACTGCTGGAAGAGACGCCGTCTCTCTAAAGAGTATTCGCAAGAAGGCAGAATTCCTCGACGGACAAGGTCTCTGCCCGGCGCGCCGGATCGATGCCCGCCTTGACGAGAAGGCTCTCGCCGCCGAGCGGTTTCAAGCTTTGACGCAGCATCTTGCGACGCTGGCCGAAGGCGGCTTGCGTAACCTTCTCCAGATTTCCGACGGCGCAGGGGATGGGGTTTTCACGGGGAAGCAAGTGCACGACCGTGGAGGTCACCTTCGGCGGCGGCGTAAATGCCTGTGGCGGCACGTCGAAGGCCATGCGTGCCTGCGTCCGCCAGCCGCAGAGAACGCCGAGACGGCCATAATGGTCGTCGTCTTCGCAGGCGACGATGCGTTCGCCGACTTCCTTCTGGAACATCAGCGTCAGAGACTGCCAGAACGGCGGCCAGGCTTTCGGCAGCAGCCAGTTGACCAACAGCTGTGTGCCGACATTGTAGGGCAGGTTGGAGATGATCTTGACCGGGCCTTGCGGGGCCAATGCCTCGAAATCGGTCTTCAGCGCGTCGCCTTCGATCACCTCCAGCCGGCCAGGATAGTGATCGGCGATTTCGGCGAGCGCCGGCAGGCAGCGTGTGTCCCGTTCGACGGCGATAACCTTCTTGGCGCCGAGCGCCAGGATCGCACGCGTCAACCCGCCGGGGCCGGGACCGACCTCGAAGACGGTGGCCTCTTCGAGTGCGCCTGCCGTGCGGGCGATCTTCTGCGTCAGGTTAAGGTCGAGCAGGAAGTTCTGGCCGAGCGCCTTACGCGCATCGAGGCCGTGACGCTGGATAACGTCGCGAAGCGGCGGCAGGCCGTCGAGTGCTGCCATCAGCGGCGGCTTTCCATGCTGCGGCCGAGCTGAGCGGCAAGTTTCAGCGCCGCAACGAGGCTCTGCTCGCGCGCCAGTCCCTTGCCGGCGATGCCGAAAGCGGTGCCGTGATCCGGGGAGGTGCGCACGAAGGGGAGCCCGAGCGTGACGTTGACGCTGTCGTCGAAGCCGAGGGTCTTGGCCGGGATCAGCGCTTGATCGTGGTACATGCAGACGGCGACATCATAGCGCGCCCGCGCCTCGTCATGGAACATCGTGTCGGCGGGCAGGGGACCGATCGCATCGATACCCTCGTCGCGCAGACGCTCGATCGCCGGACGGATGATGGTCTCGTCTTCCTTGCCGATCGCCCCGCCTTCGCCGGCATGCGGGTTGAGGCCGGCGACAGCCAGCCGCGGCGCCTCTATGCCGAAGCGCTGCCTCAGGTCCTCATGGGCGATCCGGCAGGTTTCCATGATCGTTTCCTCCGTCAGCGCCTGCGGCACATCCCGCACCGGAATGTGGATCGTGACAGGAATGGCCCTGAGCTTCGGGCCTGACAGCATCATCACAGGCGTGACCGGCTTGCCTGTCGCCCTGGCGGCGAGATCGGCGAGAAATTCGGTATGGCCGGGAAAGCGGAAACCGGCATCGTAGAGCACGGCCTTGGAGATCGGATTGGTAACGACCGCGAGCGCCTCGCCGCCGATCACCAGCGACACGGCTCTTTCGATCGCCGTGATCGTGCCTTTCGCCGTCGCCTCATGTGGCTCGCCAGGCACCACTTCGATTCCGGCAGGTATCGGCATCACGGGCAGCGCGTCAGCAAAGAAGTCGGCTGCTTCGCTGGCTTTGTTGGTTTCACGGATCGAAACAGCGAGATTGAGCTGGCGGGCTCTCAATGCCAGCACATCGGGATCGCCGATCAGGAAAAAAGGCGGCAGGCCGAGTTCACGCCGCCGCAGCCAGGCCATCAGGGTGATGTCCGGGCCGATGCCGGCGGGGTCGCCCTGGCTCAGTGCAAGCGGTCGCGAAAACGGTGTCGCCATCGTCGGGTCAGCGGTAGGCGATCTGCGCCTTCTTGCGCAGTTCATCCAGGTATTTCTTGCTGTTGTCGTTTTCCGGGGGGGCGTCCTTATTGGACTTGGACTTGTCGAGATCCTCCTGCCGGAAGACCATTTCGGCGGCTTGGTCGTCGGAAACCTGGCGCTGGCTGCAGATCGCCAGATATTCGACCCCCTTGTCGGTGACGCGGGTCCCTGTCGTGTTGCCTTTGGCCTGCTCAACGAGCGGCTTCCAATCCGGCGGGATTTCGGGGGCGAGCATGCGGCCGAGGTCGCGCACGGAAACGTCGCGCATCGTCGCGGCAAAAACCTTTGCCTGATCACAGCCTGGGAATTTCGAGCGCGATGCTTCCGCCTCGCTCTTGCGTTTTCCGGTGATGGCGCCGCGCTTGGCCTGCGGAACGACGAAGATGATCTGTTGCAGCATGTATTCCGTCGTCACCGGCTTCTGCTTGTTGTTCTGCATCATGCGGGAGACGAGGTCGTAATTTGACAGCCGCGACGTAGAGCCGTAGCGCGCGTTGACGACGCGCGGCCAGCTCATCTGCACGGCAATGAAACCCTTGAAATGGTCGACACCGACGCCGGCGCGATCGAGGATCTGCGACATCTGTTCGACGGAAAGCTTGTTGCCGCTCGAGAAGCGCGCGAACGAGGCATCGACGTCCTGCTGTGAAACCGACATACGGACGCGGGCGACCTCCTGCCGCTTGAGCGTCTCGTCGATCAACTGCTCCTCGGCAGTCTTGGCGTCTGCCTTTGTATGCTGCAGCCGCAAGAAGGCCTGGCGCTTGGCGACATCGCCGCTGGTGATGGCAGTGCCGTTCACCACGGCTTTGACTTCGCTTGCGGCAAGCGCCGGGCCGGCAAAGCCAGCCAGAAGCGTAATCGTTGCCCCCGTGATGAAGGCTGTTATGGCTTTTTTCGCGTCAATCATCTGTTGACCTCCCGATGGCGCCGCGAGGCGTGTTCGCGGCGTTCTTACCACAGTGCGAGACACGCGGAAATCGCTTCCATCATGGCGCGAGACCGCTATGCCTCAGATACCGACTGGCGGCAATGTCCTGCACAGGCTTACGGCGAAAGAATGACTTGAGGCCATGTTGTCGCCGTTCATCACTCAATACTATCGGTGCCGATCTTGATGTCGCCGAGAGTGCGGAAGGTCAGCCGCGCGCCGATCGTCCAGTCGCTTCCCGACTCGTCGTCGGAGTCTCTGGTATCGGTATAGGCGATCGTAAAGATCGTGCATTCGTCCTCGTAGGTGAGGCCGAGCGTGCGGCGGCTGAGCACGTCATTGTTCAGATCCCAGGCGACGCCGCCGAAGATCGACCAGTAGTCCTTGAACTTGATGCTGCTGTTGGTCTGGATCTCGTCGTTATCGTCGGCAAAGCCATAGGCCGGTTGCGCGCTGAGATGGGTGTAGGTCACCCGCGAGGAGAAAGTGTCGTTCTGGTAAGCCGTCGTCAGGTCGCCGCGGCGGAAATCGAAATCCTTCTCGTCCAGGCGATAGGAGGCGGTCACGGAAACGCCGAACGGTGTTTCGACGCCACCGAGGCCGACATAATCGGAGCGGGAGGTCTCGAGGCCTGAATCCGCGCCGACATTGACGAGGTCGCTGGTCGCGAACGAGTTCTGGCCGGCGATCTGATACGACTGGCCGAAGATGCCGTGCAGCTTGTAACCGCTGTCGAAGGTGCCGGTATACTGAATGCCGACATTGGCGCGGGTGCCGCCTTCGACACGGTCGTAGCCTGAGAACTTGTCGCGGTCGAACAGCGATGTGGCGTCGAAGACGAAGCTCTGCGCATCTTCGTTCGGCAGCCGTCCGGCAAGCTGCTCGTCGGGGCGTGCATAGATCTGCGCGATCGGCTCGAGGATATGGGTGCTGTTGTCGGTCGTCATCAGGATCGGATAACGCATCTCCAGCCCGGCGGTGAACATCGAACGGGTGGCCGAATTGCCGTCATAGTAGTTGCCGGCGTAGCCCGTGGGGTCGTCCATGTTCAGTGCGAAGGCGTCGCCGCGGGCAGCCAGCAGCGGCGTGATCACCAGACCCGTCGGCGTGACGTAGGTACGCTTCCACTGCAGTTCCCCGGTCAGGCGCGAGGTCTGTCCCTTCAGGCCGCGGAAGCGGTCGAAGCCGTCGACGGTATAGAAATCGTCATGGGTGCGCGAAATGTTCGTGAAGTTGACATCGGCAGAAAGCTCGCCGCCTGCAAGAGGCTGCGGCGCTACGTAGTGATAGTCCATCGCGGGATAGACGATCGCCTGCTTCTTTTCGGCCGTGTTCTTCCGATCCGCATCCTGAACGTCGAAATAGAACGCCCGCATGTCGAAATAATTGCGCTTCCCAAGCCCGGTCAGATAGATCTGGTTGGTGCGCGGTGTCCCGCTCAAGCCGCGCAGCTTGTAGGTTTTCGAGAAATTGTTGTCGCTCTGCATCATGACGTCCCAGCCGAACGTCCAGCGCGGATTGATCCGGAATTCGGCCTTCGACGCCACCATGCCGCGCTGCTCGGCTTCGGCATCGCTGGTGCCGGAGGTGAAGTTGCCGGGATTTGCCTGGTCTATGCCCGCGACGCGCAGGATATGTGTGCCGTTTTCAAAACGCTGGCGGAATTCGCCTTCGACGAGGAAACCCTGAGCGGTGTAGCCCGTGGCAGTGACCGTCGCGTCCATGCTCGGCGAGATCACGTAATAATAGGGAATGGAAAGACCGAATCCGAGATTCTGCGACAGGCTCATCGTCGGAAAGAGGAAACCCGACTTGCGCTTCACCGTGTTATCGGGAACTTCGATGAACGGCACGAAGGCGATCGGATAGCCGAGCAGCTCGAATCGCGCCCGCTCCAGACGGATCGTGTGCGTCTCGCCATTCTGGATGACGCGTTTCGCCTTCACCTGCCAGAAGGGCGCGCGCTTCGGATCTTCGGCGCAGGGAAGGCAGGCCGTATAGACGCCTTTATTGAGGATCATCTTCGTGCCGCCGACCCGCTCGCCGCTTTCGGCGACGATACGCGTGTTGTCGGAGGTTTCGATCCGCAGCGAGTTCAGGAACCCGTCGGCGAAATTGTCGGTCACGTCGAGATTGTCGGCGTAGATTCGGTTGCCGTCGGGGCTGACCAGCTCGACATTGCCGAGCGCCATCATCCGGCCGGTCTTCTGATTGTACTCGACCTTCTGCGCGACCATTTTGTAGCCGCCATAATTGATCTGCACGCCACCGACCGCCGACACCAGATCGGCATCGCGGTTATAGACGAGCTCATTGGCGGAAAGCATAAGCTTTGCGCCTTCGGGAATCTTGTTTCCGATATTTTGTTCAGGGGTAGTGGCCTGGCCGTAGGAGGCCGGGACGCTGCCGAAATAGGAACATAGAGTCGCACCGGCAAGCAGGGCAACCAACTGTTTACTAAAATACTTGCGGTCGCCTGCCGCCACTAGCCATCCTCCTGATGAAGCAGAATAGTCGCGCCCAATGCCGACGCGACGATCACCGGTATCCACGTCGCCACGAAAGGAGGCACGACTCCACTGCTTCCGAATGCTTTTACAAGCACGGTGACGACATAAAGCACGAAGCCCGCGAGGATGCCACCCAGAATCACGGAGCGGGATTGGTTGAACCGGCTAAATTTTAGGGACACTGTTGCAGCAATGAGAGTCATCGCCACCAGCAGCAATGGCTGGGACAACAGGGAGTTGAATTGGGTCTCCAGCGCCTTGGTTGAGATGCCGAAGGACTTGGCCGCCGCAATGCGGTTGGAAAGGTCAAAGAAACCAATTGTTTCCGGCGCCGTCAGCCGCTCCTGGACGAAGTCCTGTTTCAGATTGGTGCGAAGTTGAACCGAAGCTTTACGCACGGGGATTTCGCCAGGCTTGCGCTCTACGACGGTGTTAAGCTGCCAGTAACCATCTTCCAATTTCGCCGTGGCGGCGTCCTGTCTCAGAATGACCTGACCCTTTGAATCGAAATGGATCAGCACGGCATCGACCAGTTTGGTTCCGTTCTCCTGAACCGTCTGGGCGCCGATGATGACATCGTCCCGGCCGCTGATCTGGCGCAGCCACGGAATCTGCGGCGCCTTGCGCAGAACCGCATTCTCGCCGCGCCAGTCGGATTCGACGAGAAGCGCCTGGCGCTGCCCCCAGGCGGCAAGCGGATTGAGCGCCGCCATCGTCAGCACCCCGAGCACCAGAGAGCCGAGGATGAAGGGAAACATGAACTGCCAGACGGAGATGCCGGCTGCGCGCGTAACGACGAGCTCATATTTGCGGTTGAGCCCGATCAGCACCGTCATGCCGACGAAGAGCGTGATGAACGGCACTGTTTGCTGCAGGATGAGCGGCAGGCGAACGGCAGTCATCAGGATGCCGCCGCCGATCGTATAGCCGGGCAGGCCGGACATGCGCCCCGCCGTCTCGCTGAAATCGAGGAGGAAGGCAATGGCCGACACGCCGATCAGGAACCAGCCCGTCGTCGCAAGATAGCGGCGAAAAAAATAACGCGACAATGTGCCGAACATCATTGGGCAGTGCCCCCGCCGGTCCGGCCTGCGGCTGCAAGCAGCCTCTCCTGCATCCGTCTCCAGAAAGACGACACCCGGTCCCGGATGAACGAAGGCATGACCAGTCGCTTGTGCAGGCTGAGGAAGACGATCGAGACGATACTGCTGACGATCGGAATCCCGTAAAGGACGGCGATATATTCAGGATCGGTGTCGATCTGATTGGCCGCGTAGAAGGCCGCCCAGCGCAGCGCGAAAGCATAGGTGAGCGCGCTGACCATCGGATGCAGCCGGGCTTCGCGATGCGAGCGCGCGTCGCCGGCGATCGCCAGGGAAAACAGTGCGAAGACGACCGGCAGAATCCAGTCCGTCAGCCGCCGGTGCAGCTCGGCGCGGTAGCTCAGCGGCCGGATCGTATAGTCCTTGTCGGTCGGATCAGGGTTGAGCAGGAACCACAGGTCCCGGTCGCTGGCACGCAGCGTCGCCTGACCGCGATTTTCCGTCATGTCCGAGAGGTCGAAGGAATAGGAATCGAAATTGATGACCGAGACGTTGCCGTCAGGCGTTTTGCGGTGAACCTCGCCGTCATGCATGATCAGCGTGGTGCCCTTGTCGTCGACGGCGCCTTCCTTGGCATAATAGATCAGTTCGTACGCCGGATCGCGCTCGTCGGCGACGAACAGACCTTTCAGCATGCGGCCGGCCATGCGCTGCGAGATCTGCACATAGAGGCCTTCATCGAGCTTGCGGAAGGTCTTTTCCTCGATCACCGAGGAGAGAAGGTCGGCATAGGTCTCGGCGATCATCTGGCGAACCACCGTCTTTGCCCTGGGCTCGACGATGTTGTCGACGAAGAAGGAAAAGACGCTGATGACGGCGGCAAGCAGCAGGATCGGACGAATGAGAACGCTTCGCCGTGCCCCCGCCGCATCGATGACGGTGAGCTCGGAATCGTTGTTCATCGTCGTCAATGTCTGCGTGACGGCAATGACGAGGGCGAAGGGCAGCACGACGGGAATGATCGACGGCAGGATCATCGTCGCAAGCTTGGCGAACGAACCGATAGACTGGCCGCTGTCGGTGACGAGGTTGATGCGCTGCAGAACCTGTGTCGTCCAAATGATCGCCAGCACGGGCAGCAGGGCCACGAGAAACATCTGGCCGACGCGCCGCAATATGTATGTCTCGAGTAGTTTCATGCCGGCCCTTGAAAGCACCTGCTCGCCCAAACGGCTTTGCAGGAGAATCCCTCTACGCTCTTTGTCGCGCTTTTGCGACAAGCTGGTGTCAAAAATTCATTCAAATTTCAGAATTTTTTTGGCCCTGTTGCGACTCAGTTAATGCCAGCAGTGCGGCGAAGATGACAAGCGAGGAAAGCCATCCGAGGACGACATCGGAAAGGTAGTGGGCACCGAACGATAGCCGTAGCGCCGGCGTCAGGATCGAGATCGTGGCCACCGGGGGAAACAGCGCATAACGCAGGGATTTCGGAACGAAGAGGAGAAGGCAGAGGAGCCAGCCCGCGCTTGCCGCCTCGCCGGAGACGAAGGAGCAGTTCGAGACGCATTTGCCGGCAAGCGAGCCCGCCTCGGCGAAATGCAGCGTACCGCCGAAAATGTCGGTCTGCAGGGGCCGCGGCCGGCCCCAATGTTCCTTCAGGATGACATTGACGAGCAGCACCGGCCCGATCAGCAGCGTCCCGAGCGCGACTTTGAGTTTGCGAGCCCGCTCGGCGTTAAAGGTCGCGCCATGCTGTTGATAACATTCGATAAGTTTCCACAGCATCACGATCGCCACCACATAGGGCAGACGGAAGAAGATGGTGCGCATCAGGTCGAGGATCGCCTCGTCGCGATAGGGAAAACCGCCGCAGAGGCTGTCGGCGGCGGCAGTCGCGTCGCAATCCGCGGCCACGAAAAAAAGCCGGGAAAAATAAATGTCTATTCCGGGAAAGGCGCGGAATAGGAGAAGCAGCGCCCACCACGTCCAGAACAACAGCAGGAATGCACCGAAAGTCGTTTTCGGCAGGCGGATTGCCAGGCCCCGCCATCGATTTTTCGAAAAAATTGTCAACGCGAATATCTACGAAACTGACGAAAACATGGAGGCCTTGGTGGCCGCGGGCGACCATAACAATTGTCGCAAGCCATTGACAGACCCGCCAAACGCGAAATTATCCGCGAGGAATGGATCTCAAAGAATCCCAGCGGAGAAGACATGTCAGCAAAGTTCGAAATTTCATTCTCAAAGTCGGCCAAGCTCAACGGCGGCCTGGCGATTCTGCTGAAGACGGCGGAGGCCGAGAGCGCTGCGGGCGTTGAAGCAGCCGATCCGGCAGGCGTGGTCGCCAAGGCTGCGAAGATTGGCCGTTTCTCCGCAAGATCGATGGCCGCGCTCGATATCGTCGCTCCCGAAGGCGCGCCCGTCGATCGCATCGTTGTCATCGGGCTTGGCAAGGCCGCCGAACTCACCCCTCATGACTGGCTGAAGGCGGGGGGCGCTGCGGCATCGAAAATCAAGAATACCGACAGGACCGCCGTCTTCATCGATGTTCCCGGCCTTAAGGCGAGCGCGCGGGCAGCCGCCGATTTCGCGCTCGGTTTGCTGCTGCGCGCCTATAGCTTCGATACCTATAAGACGAAGAAGAACGACGAGGACGAGAAGCCGGCGAAGTCAGTCAAGGTGACGATCGTCACCGCCGATCCTGCCGGCGCCAAGAAGGCGTTTTCCGATTCCGAAGCGGTTGCCGGCGGCGTCAATCTTGCCCGCGACCTCGTCAACGAACCGCCGAACGTGCTCGGCCCCGTCGAGTTCGCGGCCAAGGCGAAGGATCTGGAAAAGCTCGGCGTCGAAGTGGAAATCCTGACCGAGCGGGAAATGCGCCGTCTCGGCATGGGCGCGCTTCTCGGCGTCGCGCAAGGGTCGGTGCGTCCGCCGCGTCTCGCGATCATGCAGTGGAAGGGCGGCAAGGCCAAGGATCGTCCGATCGCCTTCATCGGCAAGGGCGTCGTCTTCGACACCGGCGGCATTTCGATCAAGCCGGCCGCCGGCATGGAGGAGATGAAGGGGGATATGGGTGGTGCGGCCGCCGTCACCGGCCTCATGCATGTGCTCGCCTCCCGCAAGGCCGCCGTCAACGCCGTCGGCATCATCGGCCTGGTGGAGAACATGCCTGATGGCAACGCCCAGCGTCCCGGCGACATCGTCACCTCGATGTCCGGCCAGACGATCGAGGTGATCAACACGGATGCCGAAGGCCGCCTCGTGCTGTGCGACGCGCTCTGGTACTGCAATGATCGTTTCAAGCCGCAGTTCATGATCAATCTCGCCACGCTGACCGGCGCGATCGTCGTGGCGCTCGGCAATGTGCACGCGGGCCTGTTCTCCAACGACGATCAGCTCTCCTCCCAGTTGACGGCGGCCGGCCTTTCCACAAACGAAAAGCTCTGGCGCATGCCGCTCGGCAAGGACTACGACAAGCTGATCGACAGCAAATTCGCCGACATGAAGAACACCGGCGGCCGGCAGGCGGGCTCGATCACGGCGGCGCATTTCCTCAAGCGTTTCGTGCAGGATACGCCCTGGGCGCATCTCGATATCGCCGGCACGGCGATGGGCTCGCCGCAGGACGAGATCAATCAGTCCTGGGGGTCCGGCTTCGGCGTCCGCCTGCTCGACGAGCTCGTTCGCGCGCATTACGAATCCTGATGACGGACGTTCTCTTTTACCATCTGACGGAATCGAAGCTGGAAGACGCGCTTCCGCCGCTCATCGACAAGAGCGTCGAGCGCGGCTGGCGCGTCGCCGTCCAGATGAAGGAAATCGCGCGGCGTGACACGCTGGATGCGCATTTATGGACCTATCGGGAGGATAGCTTCCTGCCGCACGGCACGGATGAGGCTGATTTCGCTGAGGATCAGCCCGTTTTGCTGACCGTTTCGGCGGAAAACCCGAATGCCGCCACCGTCCGCTTCATCATCGACGGCGCCGAACCGCCGCCCGCCGCGGACTATGAGCGGATCGTTTTCATGTTCGACGGTTATGATCAGGAGCAGGTCGAAGGGGCGCGTGCGCAGTGGAAGAAGCTGAAAGGCGAGGGACACAACCTCACCTATTGGCAGCAGACACCGGAAGGGCGCTGGGAAAAGAAGGGCTGACGCGCGAGCGTCAGGCCAAACCGCCTTCCGCCAGAACCTTGTCGATGAAATCCTTCTTTGCGCCGGTATAGGCGGCGCGGCTTTCGGCAAATTTCTGCGCCAGCCCGATCTTCAGCTCTTCATAGGCCAGCGCGAGCGCAGGATCGTTCTGCAGCCTGTCACGGAAGAAAATGTTCCGCCGCCAGTTGAAGCCCCGATATTCGACGACATGGGCGAGATGCGTGCGCGTTTCGCCCGTGATGCCTCGGCCGAAAAGATGGTCGTCGGGCACCATGTCGGTGCCGGCGTAGTCATAGCCGATCTCTTCCATCGGCTTGACGCAGGCAAGTCCATCCTCGAAGCGGGGGACGCCGATCATGATGTCGATGATCGGCTTTGCCTTGATGCCCGGAATGGCGGTGCTGCCGAAATGCTGGATATCGAGCGCGAGGGGGGCGAGCGCGTTGCGGATTCGCGCCTCTTCCAGCAGATAGGCCTCGCGCCATTTGGCATTGGGGTCGGAAAGCCTGACCGTCAGATGCCGGACGCCCAATCCGAACGATTCATCCTGCTCCTGCTGCATGGAAGCGGCCTTCGAGTGTTAGGCCGCCACTTTAGCATGTAGCCGGAGCGATGGCATCTGGCCAATCAATCGTGGAAGGCGTCGACGAATTTCCGCTTGCCGAGCATGAAGGCGTCGGCGACGTGGCGCAGCGGCGAGAGATCGACATCCGACTTGCCCGCCTTGATGATCTCGGCGAAGCGGCAATAGAGCGAGGGATATTCCTGTTCCGGTTCGGCGAATGTCAGCGTGCCGTTGACGGAAAGCTTGGCGCCGCCTTCGGAGAGAACCATCTGGCCGGCCGCCGTTTCCGCGACGATGTCCCAGCTCTGCTTGCCGGTCTGGCGCCAGTCGAATTCGGCATGAACGGGCAGGCCGGCGGCATCCTGGAAGCGAATGTCGGCAGCGATGGGCGCATCCCGATTTTCGGGGAATTCCAGCACTGCACCGGTGATGAAGAGCGGCGGCAGGATATGGGTGACGATCGACAGCGCATTGATGCCGGGATCGAAAACGCCGAGACCGCCGGCTTGCCAGATCCAGTCCTGGTTCGGATGCCAGTGGCGGACATCCTCCTTCCAGATCACATGCACGCTTTTGATCGTGGTCGAGGCAAGAAAGGCCTTGGCAGCCTCGACGGCCGGCGCATAGCGCGAATGCCAGCTGGCAAAAAGCGATGCAGCCTGCTTGGCGGCAAGCGCTTCGAGATCGGCGACTTCGCTGAGCGTCGCGCCCGGCGGCTTTTCCAGGAAGACGTGCTTGCCGGCGACCAGCGCCTTATAGGCCGCCTCATAGCGGTATTGTGGCGGCATGCAGAGCGAAACGGCATCGATCGAGGGTTCGGCGTCGAGCATCGCGTCGATCGTCGTATAGCTCCGGATGCCTTCGACCGTGCCGTGACGGCTCGCCGTGGCGACGAGCTCGAAATCCGGGTTCTTGGCGATGGAGGGAAGGTGCTGGTCGCGGACGATCTTGCCGACGCCGACGATGGCGAGGTTGATAGGAGACATGGTGTTTCGCTCGAGCCTGTGAAAAGTATGATTTATTGAGCTTGTTTTAGCAGAAAGAGAAGCGCCGACAAGCTCTCCTCGTCCATTCTATCGCATGATCGCCCGTCTATCTCATGATAGTTTGGCGAAGAAAGCTGTAACCCATTGCCGCGCGGGCGGCGCGCTCTTCGGAATTGCCGTCGCCGCCATGCCCGCCCGAGCCGAATTCATGGAAGAGCGGCCGATGGCCTGCCTCTTCCAGCCGCGCGGCAAAGCGGCGCGCATGCGAAGGGTGCACGCGGTCGTCATTGGCGGAACTTTCGATATAGACCGGCGGGTAAGTCACGTCGCTCGCGGGGCTGACATTGTGAAGCGGCGAATAGCCGAGCATGAAATCCCGGTCTACCGGCGTATCCGGGTCGCCATATTCGTCCATCCAGGCTTTTCCCGCGCTGAACAGGTGGAAGCGTGTCATGTCGAGCACCGGCACCTGGCACCAGACGGCGCCGAAATCCTGTGGGTAGCGCGTCAGCATGACGCCTGTCAGCAGGCCGCCATTGCTGCCGCCCTGGCAGGCGATCCGCGACGGCACGGTGTAGCCGCGGGCGACGAGATCGCGGGCGATGGCGACGAAATCGGCAAAGGCCTTGTCCCGTCCCTGCCGCTTGGCGCTGCGATACCAGTCGGGTCCGAATTCGCCGCCGCCGCGGATATAGGCCTGCACATAGGCGCCGCCTTGCTCCAGCCAGCGTCCCGTCACGCCGGAATAGGTCGGCGACAGCGAGACATCGAAGCCGCCATAGCCGTAAAGCAGCACCGGCAGCGCCCCCTTGGTCCACTGCCTTGGCAAGACCAGCCGGTAGGGCACTTTCGTTCCGTCTTCCGAGACGGCTTCCAGCAGTTCGGATGACATATCCGTTGCGTCGAAATAACTCGGCGCAGCCGCGACGAAAATCGGTTCGGGCTTTCTGCTGCGATCCGAGAGTTCCAGCCGGTAACAGGCCGGAGGCTGGAGAAAGCCCTGACCGACGATGTAGAGCGTATCGTCGCCGAGGTGCAGATCCGCGTGCAGCGGCCTGAAATAAGCTGTTTGCATGTCCGCGGGCAGCGCGATCTCGCATTGTTCGGCATCAGCTCTTGTCAGGTCCAGCACTATCAGACGCGGACGCAGCCGATCGGAAATCATGAAGACGCACCATTCACGCATCAGCATGATCTGTGAGACGGACTGGCCCTCGCCAGGCTGGAACAGGACACGCTCCGGCCCGAGTATCGTCTGGGATTTCGGGTCGAAACGTTGCAGCACGAGGCTGCCCGTGGGAACGCGCTCATCGGTTTTTGCGCGCCAGAGGCAATGATCGCGATTGAAGTGAAAGTCGGCTTCTTCAGGCAGATCGATGCGCCGCCGCGTTCCGTCGTCTGCGATGAGGAACGCGCTTGAGACGCCGATCTCATGGCCGGCGACGAAAATCTCGATCAATCCGGCATCCGCCGGAGCGCCCGACAGGGTGGGATCGATGACGATATTGGAACCGTAGACGTCCTCGTCCGCAGCTTCGAACATGATGGCGGCATCTTCCGGCCGCTGCCCGCGCTTCAACCGCCGGCCGACGCGCGGCCATCCGGAGCGGGTTGCCGAAAATCGATCGATGGAGCCGAAATAGCAGATTTCGTCACGGCTCAGCCAGGTGGCATGCGATCGCACGGCGGGCGTGTCGAAGCCGCCCTCGACGACCTGTTTTGTTTCCGAGTCGAATTCGAGCAGCCGGATGAGATCGGAGCCGCCGTCCGACAGAACGAGTAGCACCCGCGTCGGCTCCCATGCGCAGGTCACGGCGCCGCGCCAGTTCCAGCGCTTGCCCTCGCTGGCGCAGAAGGCGTCGAGGTCGAAGACCGGCTGCCAATCGGCATCGGGCAAAGGGTTCTGGTCGGCGAGCAGGCGAAGCCAGACGCCGAGCGGATTGTCCTTGGTCTGACGGAAGTCGAACAGCCAATCGCCTCGTCGAAAGGGGACGACGAGCCTATCCTGTCGCTCGATCAGCGCCTTGATCGCATCGCGGTCCGCGGCGAACTCGGCCGTTCTGAGCACCGTGTCGGAATGCGCATTGTGCTCGTCGATGAACTGGCGGGTGCGGAGGTCGTCGTCCGTTTCGAGGTGAAGATTCATGTCCGACCTGCCTGATTCCGTTGACGTCGCACAGATCTACCCCATCGGCCCGGAAATCGGAATCGATTTCGGAAAGCGCGATGTGCAGCACAGTCGCCGATATTCCGCGCAGTTAGCGCGAAATTCGCGCCGGCCGCGCGAGCCCGAGATGATCGCGGAGGGTCGCGCCCTCATATTCGGTGCGGAAAAGGCCGTGCTCCTGCAGGATCGGCACGACCATCTGCGTGAAATCTTCCAGCCCTTCGGGAAAAAACGGCGGCATGATGTTGAAGCCATCGGCGGCGCGGCTTTCAAACCAGAGCTGCATCCGGTCGGCGATCTCGACTGGCGTTCCAAGCACGATATGATGGCCGCGGCCGGCGGCAACGCGCAGCGCCAGCTGGCGGATGGTCAGGTTCTCGCGTCTGGCAAGCGCAGTCAAAAGCTCGGCGCGGCTGCGAAGCTGATCGGAGATCGGAAGGTCCGGCAAAGGGCCATCGACATCGTAATCGGCAAGGCTGTGGCCGATGCGTTCTTCCAGAAGCGGCATGGCGCTTTTGATATCGGTCCATTTGTCCAGTTCCGCAAGCTTGTCCGCGGCTTCCTTGGCCGTGCGCCCGATCACCGGCAGGAAGCCCGGCATGACGGCGACGTCGTCCGGCCGGCGTCCGAAATGGACGACGCGCTCCTTGACGCTTCTGTAGAAGGCCTGCGCCTCATCGAGGCTCTGCTGCGCGGTGAATACGACGTCGGCGGTGCGGGCGGCGAGGTCCTGGCCCGGACCGGACGATCCGGCCTGGATCAGGATCGGATGTCCCTGCGGCGCGCGCGGAATGTTCAACGGCCCTTTGACCGAGAAATATTTGCCCTTGTGATCAAGGATATGAAGCTTAGCGGGATCGGCATAGACGCCGCTCTGCTTGTCCTTGACGAAGGCATCGTCGTCCCAGCTGTCCCAGAGGCCGCGCACGACATCGACGAATTCCTCGGCCACGGCATAACGCTCGTCATGCTCCGGATGAGCCTTGGAGAAATTGTTCGCCGTGCGGGCGTAGGAGGTCGTGACGATATTCCAGGCGGCGCGGCCGTGGCTCAAGTGATCGATCGAGGCGAAGGCGCGGGCGGTGTGATAGGGCTCGCCGTAGGTCGTGGAGGCGGTTGCCGCGAGCCCGATCTTGTCGGTCACCACGGCCAGCGCGGACAGCAGCGTCAAGGGTTCGAAGCGCGCGATCGTCGAGGGATGCGCATCGGCGCCGCTGGTCAATCCGTCGGCCAGAAACACCATGTCGAATTTCGCCGCTTCGGCGATCTGCGACACGCGCCGCAGCAGGTCGAAATTCTCGCTTCCCGCCTCGGCGTGAGGGTGACGCCAGCCGGATACGTGGTGGCCGGCTCCTTGCAGGAACAGGCCCAGATGGATTTCTCTTTTACGGGTCATGGCAAATCCTTCGTCAGAAGTTTGGGGCGACATCCTGGTTGAGCAGCGCCAGCAATCGGCGAAGGTCGGCGGCGCTGCTCATTGTTCGGACGAGCGACGGGATATCCGCGTAGGCGGGATGGTGCGCCGTCGCGTCGCGAAATTTTTCGGTCGGATCGGTGATCCCCGGCAGGCCGTCGAAGCGGCGGCGTATCGTGCTGCCGTCGCGAAGCAGGATATCGACGATCACGAAGCGGGTCCGGGGATCGCTCGACATGCGCGGCGCGCTCTCGTCATGACGGCGACCGGCGCGCCGGGCCAGTTCCATCAGTCGCGGCGCAGCAGGCTGCTCGTCGAAATGGTCGAGCCGCAGAGCCCCATCGATGAGGGCGGCGGCGAACACGTATTCGGGACTGAAGCGCGCCTCGATCCCGTTTGTCGGTTGGCTCACCACCAAAGCGGCATCGGCGCCGGGCGGGTAGGTGAACACGACCTGCTCGATTGCGTCGGCGCTGAGGCCTTCGCGGTTGAGGTCGATGCCGAGAGAGGCGACCGGGTGGCTGGCGGTGCAGCAGGGATAGGCCTTCAATGTCAGCCCGGGCGCCACGATCTGCCAGGGCGAACCCCAGTTCTCGGTCAAGGCGGACAGGCGTTCGGCACCGAAGGCATAGGCCGAATGGAAGCCGACCGGATTGTCGAGGAAATCGGGTACGCCGCCGAAACCGGCAGCCGCCAGTCGCGCCGACAGGAGGCCTGATCGCGCCGCCATGCCGGCATGGAAAGGCTTGGCGTCGCTGCCGAATTGCAGCCGCAGGCCGGACGATTGCGTTGCCGCAAGGCCGAGCGCGACGGCCGTCTCGTCGATGGAGGCGCGCGTCAGATGCGCGATTGCGGCCGCCGCGCCCGCTGTGCCGAGCGTTGCCGTAGCATGAAAACCGTTCTCGTAATGCTTCGAGCCGAGCGACAGTCCGAGCCGCGCCATGGCTTCCAACCCGACGATATAGGAGGCGACCAGCGCATCCGCGGAAAACACGCGCTCGGCGGCAAAAGCCAGCAGCGCCGGGATGATGACGGTGGTCGGATGGCCGCGCACGCTTGCGTGCACGTCGTCATAGTCGAGTACATGGCCGGCATGACCGTTGACGACGGCGGCAACAAGCGGATCGGTTCGGCGCGCGCTTCCGATCAGGATCGCGTCGCCTGGCAGGCCGGCCCCGACGGCATCGGCCAGGATTCCGGTCGTGCGATCCCGGGCGCCCGGGATCGCGCAGGCGAGAAAATCGATGATCGCCGTGCGGGCCGCATCCATCGCCGCGGCATCTTTCGATGGATCGGAGGAGACGATCGCCTGGGCGAATGCAGAAGTCAGCGGCGCTGATGTGCTCGTCATGACGAATCCTAGATGCCTTCGCCGTGCATCGACCCGCGCCCACCGGCCAGCCCGCCGACGAATTGGCGGATACGGGGATTGTCGAACGTATGGAAAATCTCGTTAGGGGAGCCCTGGTCGACGATGCGTCCGTTTTCGGTGAAGATGACGATGTCGCTGATTTCCTCGGCGAAGCGCATTTCGTGGGTCACGAGAATGCTTGTCATGCCGTCGCGGATAAGGTCGCGGATCACCCACAGCACCTCGCCGACGGTCTCGGGGTCGAGCGCCGAGGTCACTTCGTCGAACAGCACCAGTTCCGGCTTCATCGCCAGCGCACGGGCAATCGCCACGCGCTGCTGCTGGCCGCCGGAAAGCTGGCCGGGATAGGCGCCGGCTTTTTCGGAGAGCCGCACCTTGTCGAGCAGTTCGCGTGCGAGTTTCTCCGCCTCCCGCGGTTCGACGCCGAGGATGCGGGTCGGGGCCAGCACGATATTGTCCAGCACCGTCAGGTGAGGAAAGAGATTGTATTGCTGGAAGACGATGCCGACGCGTTTGCGCAGTGCGATGCGTTCGGCTTCCCCGGCCAACTGGTCGACACGGGTGCCGTTGACCGTGATGCGCCCGCGCTGGGGCGTCACCAATGCGTTGATGCAGCGCAGGATGGTCGATTTTCCCGAGCCGGAGGGGCCGATGATGGAGACCGCATTGCCCCTGTTGACGGTCAGGTCGATACCCTTCAGCACCTCGGTCTGGCCGAAGGACAGGTGTACGTCTTCCAGTCGCACGATCGTTTCGTCGGTTTTCGTGTTCATCGTCTCAAATCCTCAGGCCGCGTTGAGACGTCGCTCGAGGCGCCGGGTCAGTCGCGAGATCGGGTAGCAAAGCGTGAAGAAGGCGGCCATCACCACGATATAGGCGATAATAGTGAAATCGAGGCGGCGCACTGATGTGCTGGCATCGGTCGCCGCATGCAGCAGTTCGTGCACGCCGACCAGCGAGGCGAGCGAAGTGCCCATGGTGATGGAGGCCAAGATGTTCATCCATGGCGGCAGCGAGCGCCGCAGGCATTGCGGCAGGATGATCCAGCGCAGCGCCTGGCCGCGCGAAAAGCCCAGTCCCTTTGCCGCTTCCCATTGCGTGGTCGGGATGGAAAGGATGGCGCCGCGGGTGATTTCCGCCACATAGGCGCTGGCCGGTATGGCAAGCCCGATCACTGCCTTCAGCCAATCGGGGAAAGGCAGGTAGTTGCCGGCGACCACGACCTCGAAGGGAAAGATGTAAGTCGTCGCGAAGATCAGCACGAGATGCGGCGCGTTGCGAAAGACCTGCACATAGGCGACCACAGGGTAGCGCACCAGCCTGTAGGGCGCCAGTTCCAAGATGCCGAACACGGCTCCGACCGAGGTTCCGAGTGTCATCGCGCACAGGCTGATGACGACGTTCATCACGAAGCCGGAGGCGAGATAGGGAAACCACGTCACCAGTTCGCGACCGAGCGTGAGATCGGTCAGTGACCAGAGGAGGATGACGAGCGGCAGTGCCACGAAACCGATATTGCGCAGCAGGTGGCCGCCCTTGCGCGGCTCGGAAAGCGCGAAGGTCGTCATAGGCCATACCCCGGCACGGCGAGCTTGCGCTCCACCCATAGGCCGATGCGGGCAACGGCGAGATTGATGAGGCTGAAGAACAGCAGGATGACGATCATCAGCGACACGACGTTGTCGCGCTGTGTCCAGACCATGATCGAGGCATAGGTGATCTCGCTGACCGCAATCGCGTTGCCCACCGTCGTCAACTTCACCAGGTTGATGAGATTGTTGACGATCGCCGGAAGCGACGCCCGGAACGCCAGGGGAAATTCGACGTAACGAAGGATCTGCAGCTTGCTGAAGCCGGTGCCGCGCGCCGCCTCCACGGTGGCTAACGGTACGGCCTCGATGCCGGCGCGGATCGCCTCGGCGTGCAAGGCAGCGATGTGCAGCCCCACCACCGCCACCACCCAGAAGAACGGCGTCAGCGGATTGTTCTGTGCGCCGCCGACCAGGTTCGACACGAAGGTGTTGAGCACAAGGAAGCTGAACATCAGCTGCACCAGCGTCGGCGTGTTTCGCGTGATTTCCACGAAGGCGCGCACCGGCGCCGATAGCCAGGGCCTGCCCGATGTCAGGCAGGCGGCAAACAGCAGCCCGGCAATCAGGCTGACGGGGATCAGCAAGGCGATCAGATAAAGCGTGGTGATGAAACCATCACGCCATATCTGCGCCTCGTAACCCGTTGCCAGGAACTCGTAGTTGAGGCCGAGCCTGTTCGTCATGTCGACGAACAGGCTGGTCAGGCTTGTATCCCGCATATCGATTCGCCAGTGCAACCTGTCTTATTTGCTGGCCGACAGGGTGTTGCGCTCCTGTTCGAGATATTCGGTATTGCGGAGACGGTTCGCCTTCGCAAATTCCAGAAGCTTTCCTGACGTATGGAGCTGCCGGATCGTCTTATCGAGTGCCTCGGCCGTGTCCTTCTCGCCCTTTCGCACCCAGATGACGGAATCGGAAGGGAGCAGCTCGGTCGGGAAGAGAATGGTGTAGTCCTTCCACTCCTCGGGCCGATCCTCCAGCAGCAGGCCGACGGTTGCGCCGACATGGACGGCCGCGACGCAATTGCCGCCCTGCAGCGCCAGCAGCGACTCCGGCTGGCTCGGCAGGCCTTTGACCTCGGCGCCGTACTGTTCGATGAGCGGCTGGGTGAAGTTCGACCCCTGTGAAACGCAGACCGGCTTTCCCTTGAGATCCGCCCAGTCCTTCAGGCCGCTGTCCTTGCGTCCGACGGCAGCGCCGCCGCTGCGGTCATAGGGCGTCGGCACCCAGTCGAGCACTTTGGCGCGGTCTTCCGTGTATTGCATGTTGGCAATCAGAATATCGACCTTGCCCTGCTGGAGAAACTGCACCCGGTTCGGGGGCGTGACGGTCACCGTTTCGAGTTTGACGCCGAGATCGTCGGCGAGCGCCTTGGCAATATCGAGATTGTATCCCTTCTGCGTCTGCGAGGTCGGATCGATATAGCCAAAGGGCGCGCCCGACAGGATGACCCCGACGGTGAGGGTGCCGCGGGCTTTGACGCGATCGAGCGTCGCGTCCGCGAATGCCTGCGTTGCCGCCAGCACGGAAATCGAGACGGCCAGGAGCGCCTTCGGGAAAATTTTACGTGACATAGTTTTTCAGCTCCGTTTTGAAAGGAAGGTAGAGGATCAGTTCATGTCCCCGAGCAAATGCTGGCTCTTTTGAACTGACTGTTTAGATCGTTAATGTTTGCTGCGCGGGAAGGAGACGCCGCCACTGGCCTGGAGAAGAGCCTCAGCCGTCTTTCGGGCAACTTCTGCGGGCCTTGCTTCCGGCCGCAGCACCGATCCGGCAAGCGCGCCTTCATAGAGAACGAGCAATTGCTCGCTGAGGTCATCATGGGTAGGGCCGGGCGGGACGAGCCGGCCGAAGAGTTCGCGAAGAAATGCCTTATGCTCGTACGCCACGTTGCGCACGGCGACCGAGCTGGGATTTTCCGTTACCGCGATGAGGAAAGCGCAGCCGCGGAAAGTTTCGCTGCGTGTCTTGTCGGCCAGGCTGTCGAAGATGGAGAGAACGGCCGGCGCATCGCTTTTGCCGGCGATCAGCGTCTCCAGTTGGCCGCTGACCAACGCATGGCGGTGCCTGAGATAGGTAACGATGAGATCTTCTTTGCCGCCGAAATGGCGGTAGAGGGTCGCGCGGGCAATCTTCAGTTCCCGAACGATCTCGTCGATGCCGACCAGATATGTTCCGCGCCGGTAGAAAAGATCGCTAATCGCATTGATGATTGTCTCGCGAAGCGGAAACTGAGCAGCTGTGGAAGGCATGAGGACCCAAAGAGAGAGACGGAACGTTCTTTCTCAGAGAAGACCACTATTGAAATGGATTTTATAGATTTAATTTTTTCAATTCGGCGCGCGCGTTGAAAAATCCTCCGCCCGAGACGCCGCTTTGGTCGACTCCTCCCGAGCGCCTGCCTGGCAACCCGCCTCAACGGGTCGTCGTCACCAAATCGGCTGAGGCGACGAGATTGCTGGGGGCGCGTGTCTTCTTGAATTTCAGCGTCACGACCTTGTAGCCTTCGGCTTCGAGTTTCGAAAGCAGGGCCGGCAGCATCGTTGCGGTGCGCCTGTGGATGTCGTGCATCAGAATGATGCCGCGGCCGCGTTTGTGCAGCAGGTCCATGGTCCGCTGCGTCACCGAGACCGGCGTCCCGGTGAAATAATCCTTGCTGTCGATATCGACATCCATGACCACCATCTCGTGCATGGCGATTGCGGCGCGCAGCTTGTGGCTCTCGGCAAGATAGGGGAAGCGGAAGAAGGAGACATCCGTTCCGGTCGCCTTCGTCACCGCCATCTCGCCTTTCATCACTTCGGCCATCGCGGCGTCGAAACTCAGCGCATTCAGATTGGCGTGCCGGTAGGTGTGGCTGCCGATCGTGTTGCCGTCCATCGCCACTTTGCGGGCGAGCGCCGGATGCATTTCGGCCATCTGGCCGACCATCATGAAGGCGCCTTTGACGCCGAACTGGTCGAGGGTTGCCAGTACCTTATCCGTCCGCCCGGGCACTGGACCATCGTCGAAGCTCAGGATCACTTCCTTCTTGTCGAGCTTGAGATCTGCAAGTGAGGAGACCTCCAGCGTCCGCCCCGCCAGATGATGCGGGCCGGCAAGGAGCGGCGCTGCGGCATCATCGTCGCTCTTGTCGGTCGGCTTCTGCCCTTCGGGCGCAATGACCGAGGAGGTCTTGATCGATGTATCGGGAGTTTGTCTGGTCGTGCTGCAAGCGGTGAGGGCAGCTGTCAGGGCGATGCAGGACAGAACGAGAAAGCGGTGCATGAAAGGGCTCAACAAATCAGTAATGAATGTTGAGGCAACCTTTCGAATTATGGTTAACGATCGGTTGAGATCGGCCGGAATTGTGCCGAAACGCGGCGCTTCGCCGCGTTTCATTGATGGCTGTGGCTATCCTGCCATCGCCTCTTCATATTCGGCCGACAGCATCAGCCAATCTTCTTCGGCGGCGGCGAGTTTTGCCGCGGCTTCGCCGCGCTGCTTTGCCTTCTCGGCGGCCTTGGCGGGCGTTTTCTCATAGAGGGCGGGGTCTGCAAGTTCTGCATCAAGCGCCTGAATCTGTTTCTCCAGCTTGGCCGTCAAGGATTCGATTTCGTTGATCTTTTTCCTGAGCGGCGTCAGCGAGGCGCGCTTTTCCGCATTGAGCTTGCGCTGGTCGGCCTTCGATGTCGTCTCGTCGGCAGCCTGCGGCTTCTCTTCTTTTTTTCTGCCGGAGCTGACGATCAGGTCCCGGTATTCGTCCATGTCGCCTTCGAAACTGGTGACGGTGCCGCCATTGACCAGCCAGAGGCGGTCGACCGTCGCCTCGATCAGATGGCGGTCGTGCGAGATCAGGATGACCGCGCCGTCGTAGTCGTTCAGCGCTTCGATCAACGCGCGGCGGCTGTCGATATCGAGATGGTTGGTCGGCTCGTCGAGGATGAGCAGGTTCGGCGCATGGAAGGCGGCAAGCCCCATCAGCAGGCGGGCCTTTTCGCCGCCGGAAAGGTCCTTGGCGGCGGTTGCCATCTTCTCCGTCGCCAGTCCCATCTGCGCGACGCGGGCGCGCACCTTGGCCTCCGGCTCGGCGGGCATCAGCCGGCGCACATGCTCCACCGCCGACTGCTCAGGAATGAGGTCGTCGAGCTGGTGCTGGGCGAAGAAGCCGATCTTCAGGCCCGGCGCGAGCTTGAGCTCGCCGCTTTCCGGCGCGAGCCGGCCGGAGATGAATTTGGCGAAGGTCGATTTGCCGTTACCGTTCGAGCCGAGCAGGGCGATGCGGTCGTCATTGTCGATGCGCAGGCTGAGGTTCTTCAGGATCGGCTTGCCGGGCGCATAGCCGACGGCGCCGCCCTGGATTGCCACGATCGGCGAGGCCGGCTGCTTCTCCGGCTCGGGGAAGGTGATCGGCTGCACATGGTCCTCGATGACGGCAGCAACCGTCCCCATGCGCTCGAGCGCCTTGACGCGCGATTGCGCCTGGCGCGCCTTCGAGGCCTTGGCCTTGAAGCGGTCGATGAAGCTCTGCAGATGCTTGCGCGCCGCTTCGTTTTTCGCCTTGGCTTTCGTCTGCAATTCGTCGGCTTCCGCCTTCTGCCGCTCGAACTGGTCGTAATTGCCGCGGTAGAAGGTGAGCTTCCTCTGGTCGAGATGCACGATGGAATTGACCGCGTTGTTCAAGAGGTCGCGGTCGTGGCTGATGATGATGACGGTGTGCGGATAGCGGCGGATATAGTCCTCCAGCCACATCGTACCTTCGAGATCGAGATAGTTGGTCGGCTCGTCGAGCAGAAGCAGATCCGGCTCGGCAAACAGCACGGCCGCAAGCGCCACGCGCATGCGCCAGCCGCCGGAGAAGGAGGAGGCGGGACGGGCTTGCGCAGCCTGATCGAAGCCCAGGCCGGCGAGAATGCTTGCCGCGCGCGCTTCGGCCGAATGCGCGTCGATATCGACGAGGCGCATCTGGATTTCGGCGATGCGGTGCGGATCGCTCGCCGTTTCCGCTTCGGCAAGCAGTGCCGCGCGTTCCTTGTCGGCCGCAAGCACGATCTCGATCAGCGAATCCTCGGTTCCGGGCGCTTCCTGCGCCACCTGGCCGATGCGCGCGCCCTTCGGGATCGACACCGATCCGGTCTCCGCGCTGAGATCGCCGGTGACGACGCGAAACAGCGTGGACTTGCCGGCGCCATTGCGCCCGACGAGGCCTGCCTTCGTGCCCGAAGGCAAAGAGACGCTGGCATTGTCGAGAAGCAGGCGTCCGGCGATGCGGGCGGAAATGTCTGTGATCGTGATCATGGCCGGCGTTTTGGCCGAAAGCGCCCGTCAAGGCAAGAGTGCTTCACCAAGACGGGAGCGCATGTCTCACGGCCTCAGCGGCCGAAAGCCTGCACCGGCAGGCGGCGGTTCGACTGCGCTGCGAGAAGTGCCACGCGCGCATTGGCCTGCAACTGTCCCGGCGTTGCCGCATCGGCGCTCAGCGCCACGCCGATCGAGACGGTGAGCCTGCCGGGATCGGCCTTGTCCGAAGTCGAGAAGACGAGATTGTCCTCGACGGAGCTGCGCAGCCGCTCGGCGATCGCCATGGCATCCTGCATGCCGACGTTGGAAAACAGGAAGCCGAATTCATCGGCCTCGGTGCGGGCGACGAAATCGTTCTTCTTGATGGATTTGCGGAAGAGGCCGGCGAGCTTCTTCAGGAGCTTGTTGCCGGCCTGCGTGCCGTACCGGTCGTTGAGGTCGGCGAAATTGTCGATATCGACCATGAGCAGCGCGCAGCCGGCCGCCCCCTCTTCGCGTTCGTAGAGTTCCGATATCACCCGGTTGAACGCGACGCGGTTCGCGAGCCCGGTGATCCTGTCGGCAACAGCGGCCGACTGCATCGCCGAAATGCCGCGCTCCAGCACTTCCAGCGCCTTGATGTCTTCCTGCAGCCTGGCGCCGATCTCCATCTCGGCCGACAGCACCGCCGTCAGTGAGGCGGAGAGGTAATCGATCTCGCTGATGAAGGCGGCAAGGCTCTGGTCCTCCTGGCCCGAGACGGACTTCAGGATCTGGCCGCAGGCACGCGCAAAGGCATTCTTGTGCTTGAGACCTTCGGCAAGCCGCTCGGCAACCTCGCGCAGCATCCGGCTCGCTTCGTTCCGTGACGTCTCACCTGCCAGCCCGCAATGGCCGACGAGGCGGTATTTCAGCCCGAGTTCGTCGAGCATCGCCTGTTGCGGCTGGGGCCCAAGCGCCGCGATATCCTGCGCCAGGCCTGGATTGAGCCCGATGATCGCCTCGTGGAAGAGTTCATAGTTGCGCGGCAGTGCGGCAACGTTGAGGCGCGCCATGTGCTGGGCGATCCTCTGGATATCAGCCATCGGCGCCGGGCGCACGGCCTCGCGCGCCACCAGTGCGTTTGCGCTTGCATTCTGCATGACGATCCCTCGCGGCCCGGCCTCATTTCTCACCTTCCGCTATGCCCGCAAGCTTTTAAAAGAGGCTGAATTTGCGAAGGGAAGCGCCGGATTGGCGAGGAGAACCGGCAAAGGCGGTTAATTCAGTCTTGATGGACGCTGCTGGCTCACATCCATTCGCGGCCCTCGCTGCGCAGGAAATAGATGAGATCAAGCCGGAGGCTCGGCTTGCCGAGCGCCGTCAGGGTCATGTGGCATTGGCCGCGATGATGGGTCTGGTGGTTGAAGAAATGCGCAAGCGCAGTCCACAATGGCTGGGTGACTCCGATTGGTTGCGTCACCGGCGTGTAGGTGAAGTCGGCGGCAAGGGCTGTCTCGTCAAGCGTGCCCGTCCAGGCCATGATCCGCTCGTCCTCTGTGTCGCGTGCAGCGGCAAGCGCATCCAGCTCTTCGAAGAGCACGGCATCGAGCGTCGTCGGCGCATCGCCGGTGCCGGTGAAGCGCTTCGTCCATATCCGGTCGGCGACGAGCAGATGATTGAGCGTGCGATGCAGCGAGCCGAAGAAGGCGCCGCGGTCGCTGCGGAATTCCGCAGCGGTGAGTTCGGCCGCAGCCGCATAGACTTGGGCGTTGGCCCAGCGATTATAGGCGGCGAACATCCTGTAATGTTTGAGCATCCGGTCCCCCTTGTCGTCGCGGCAGTCTAGCCCGTTTTCCGGCAAATCGCAGTGATGTGCCCATGAAATTTCCTGATTTGATCGCAGCCGCTTTCTGTCGTGGAATGGCCGGAGCTTCGATCTCGAAAGGACTGTCATGACCAGAGCCCTCTATTCCCTCTGCGGCGCCGATGAACGGCGCTTCTTCTCACCCCATTGCTGGAAGGCGGTGATGGCACTGGCGCATAAGGGGCTCGATTTCGAGGAGATTCCGACGACCTATACCCGCATTCGCGCGATTGGCGGCGGTGTCTCCCCGACCTTACCGGTGCTCGATGACAACGGCCGGCTGATCCCGGATAGTTTCGCGATCGCCCTCTATCTGGAGGAGGCCTATCCCGAGCGGCCGTCGCTGTTTGGCGGCGAGGGCGGTAAGGCGCTGTCGCGCATGGTGGAAGGCTATTCGCAGATGATCATCCATCCGGCGATCATGCGGATCGCCCTTCTCGACATTCATGCGATCCTCGATGAGGGAGACAAGGCCTATTTCCGCGAAAGCCGCGAGGTGAGGCTCGGCAATCCGCTGGAAGTGGTTGCCGCCGACAGCGAGGCGGAGAGCGCTGCCTTCGCCGCCAAGCTGGAGCCGCTCCGGCATATGCTGAAGTTCCAGCCCTTCATCGGCGGGCAGACGCCGCTCTTTGCCGACTATATCGTCTTCGGCGCCCTGCAATGGCTGCGCGTCTGCGCCGGCCTTGCCATGCTGGCCGCCGACGATCCCGTCATGGCCTGGTTCGAGCGCTGCCTGGATCTCCATGAAAGCCGGGGCCGGACTGTGACAGCGGCGTGAAATTGCCGCTTACCCTCGTTTGGCTGCCTCCTCAATCCTGCACGTTCCGCCATGCCGTTTGCAGACGTGGGTGTCAGATTTGATGATGCCGCCGGCGCAATCTCGTCCGGCCGCTCAATCTCACAATCCCAATTCGGGCTACAGTCTCTTGAAGAATCACGCCGAAACTGTTCCGAATTTTACCGGGTATTCCGGATATGGGCGCAGATGAGCATAGACCAAAAAATACTTGTTCTTTTTCTTGCGTCTGGCAATGGATACATGGCCATTTACTCAATATATTGGTTTATAAGGTCGACAGAATTTTATTATAAAAATGGATGGGACTTCAATTTTGATTTTGGTCCCGAAATATATCGTTCGGAGTTTCACGATGAGTCGGAGAAAATTAAAGGGAAGGTCAAATATTTTATCTACCTTCCAACTATTGTAGTTATATCAACTGTTTTGGAGATTTCGCTTATGTACTTGGTGCTCACCCGCGTTATCGGCGGATAGTCGCCTGAATGGGACCATTTTCCAACAAATGGGCTTGCTTCAGGTGCGTTTTGGGATTTCGGCGCCACAGCGCGCGGACATGAGAGCTGCCGCAACCTGGCAATGGTCTGCGCCCAGTTTGAGCCACTCGGCATAGCATTGCTCATCTTTCCGCACTCAATGGAATTGACGCTGTAGTCTCCAATGTGGTGGTGCCATTGATCTTGCGAGTCTGGTTCGAGTGCTGCCTCGATCTCCACCAAAGCCGGGGCCGGACTGTGACAGCGGCGTGAAATTGCCGCCGGCCTCTTGTTTTCGGGCGTGGGGGCGGATAAAGACCGCCCACTTTCCCCGAGAAACCAGAGGATTTGACTATGGCGATTGAACGCACCTTCTCGATGATCAAGCCTGACGCAACCAAGCGCAACCTGACGGGCGCCATCACCAAGATGCTCGAAGATGCCGGCCTGCGCGTCGTCGCCTCCAAGCGCGTCTGGATGAGCCGCCGCGAAGCTGAAGGCTTCTACGCTGTTCACAAGGATCGCCCCTTCTTCGGCGAACTCGTCGAAGGCATGACCTCCGGCCCGACCGTCGTCCAGGTCCTGGAAGGCGAAGGCGCGATCCTCAAGAACCGCGAAATCATGGGCGCGACCAACCCGGCAAACGCTGACGAAGGCACGATCCGCAAGGTTCACGCCCTTTCGATCGGTGAAAACTCCGTCCACGGCTCGGATGCTCCGGAAACGGCTGCCCAGGAAATCAAGTACTGGTTCTCGGACACCGAAGTCGTCGGCTGAGGCCATGCTTCGGCATTGCCTCGCAATGCCTTGAATTGACTCTCGAAAGCCGGGGCCATGCTCCGGCTTTTTCTATGCTCGTTCTATTCCGGGCATTTGTCGGTGTTCGAAAAATCGACGCTGCCGTCCGGCTTGAAGACCTCCGGGTTCTTTTCATAAAGCGCACCGACGACGAGCGGCTTGCTCGGCAGCACCGTCTGGTCGAGGTCCGAGCGGAACTCAGTCTTCAATTGCTGCAGCACCTTGCCGTCCTTGTCGACCAGCCGGACATTCACCGTATAGGGCCGGTCCTTGCGTACGCAGTGCAGGTTTTCGCTCTGCAGCGCGATCTTGTCGTCGATCGGATAGATTTTCTGGTTCAGCACCAGCGGGGCGCCGCCTTGCGGATTTTCGAATTCGGCGATGATGAGAGAACCGTCGGGAATGGGGCCGGTCTTCTTCAAGGTCAGCAGATAGGTGGCGCTCGCGACGCGATAGTTGAAGACGAAGAGATGGCCGGTGACTTCGACGAGGTTTTCGGCCTGGCGCTGGCAGGCGGACAGCAGAAGGGCGGCGGTGGCCGCCATGATGATCCAATGGTTTCTCATGGTGTCTCCTCCTTCTTGCGGCGATAATGCCGGTTCGCCTTGGCGCGGTTGCCGCAGACCGCCATGTCGCACCAGGCGCGGCTCCTGTTCTTGCTGCGATCGATGAACAGCCAGCCGCAATTGCCGCAGATCTTCATGCGCTCCGGATCGGGCATGGCGATCAGCCGGAGCACGGAATGGGCGGTCGCGGCGGCCAGGCTGCCGGGATGTGCGCCGCGCAGCGTCTTCGCCAGCGCTTCCAGCAGGCCGGCCAGCAAGTGGTCGCCGCTGCCTTCAAGTATACGCTTGCGGAAATAGAGGTCGATCGCCTCCCGCAGCGCGATGAAATCCGCCTCGTTCTCCTCAGCCACCGGCGTGATGTCGCCGAAGAGGGCGCGTTCGGCGCAGAATTCGGCGGCAGCGCTGGGAAAGCTGCGCATCTGGTCCCTGACCGCAAAACGGTCGATCCGCCGCCTGGCATCGTGGCGCAGGACGACGCTGTTGGCGACATCGAGCGCCAGTGCGCCGCCGGCAAAGCGGTGAGGGGTCCAGGAAAAGCTCATGATGAAATTATAACTGGCTAAAAATGTTTTACCAGTTATAATTTTGTTGACGCGGAGTGTCCGGAATGGCCTATCTTCTGCAGCAGCTGGCGAATGCGGTTCCGCTTGCCGCCCTCTATGCCGCGCTCGCCTTCGGTTACGCCGTTGCCTTCGGCGTGACGAAGCGCGCCGATATCACCTATGGGGCGATCTTCGCCTTTTCGGGCCAGATCCTGCTGCTCTTCACGGAACTCGCTTTCGTCAGGTTCTGGCTGGTACTGCCGGCGGCTTTGGCCGTCGGGGCCTGCGCCTCCATCGCCTATTCGGTGGGGGCCGGCTTATGGATCGGCCGCTCGATCATGATACCGCTGGTCAAGAAGTCGCCGAACACGGTCATCGTCGCCGCGCTCGGCATGATGATCGTGCTGATGGAGACCGCCCGGCTCGCCGCCGATACCCGGGCGATCTGGCTACCGCCGTTCCTGAACGATGTCGTCGTCTTCTGGAGCGACGGCCCGTTCAAGGTGACACTCACCTATATCCAGCTGGTCGATACGGCGCTAATGTCAGCACTCGTCGCGATCGGCGCGCTGATCCTGAGGCGCACGGCCTGGGGCCGCATCTGGCGGGCCGTCACCGACGATCCGCTGGCCGCCGAGCTTTGCGGCACCAGCGCCGACCGCGTCTTTCTCGTCGCTTATGCGGCAGCCAGCCTCGTCGCCACGATCTGCGGCATCCTGGCGACCTTCTACTACGGTTCGATGGATTTCGGCGCCGGTCTGATGTTCGGGCTGAAAGTGCTGCTGATCGCAGCCGTCGGCGGCTATTCCGATCCGCTGCGCTCGGCGGGCGGGGCCGCCGGGCTCGCGGTCGTCGAAACCCTCTGGGGCGCCTACGGCCCCTTCGTCTGGCGGGATCTCGTCATCTTTTCGCTGCTCGTCCTGCTCCTAGTCATGAGCCGCAGGGAGCGGGTAGTGCTCTGACTACTTCCACTTGTCGCGTGCCGCATCGTCGGCGTCTTTCGCCGCGACCCAATCGCCGCTAGCGCCATCCTTGCCGTGCTCCTTCTTCCAGAAGGGGGCGGCGGTCTTCAGGAAATCCATGACGAAATTGGCCCCGTCGAACGCCGCCTGCCGGTGCGGCGCGGCTGCGACGACGAGCACGATGTTCTCGCCGGGGGCGATCTTGCCGTAGCGGTGGATGGCGGTGAGCCCGAGCAGCCCGAAACGGGCGATGGCGAGATCGCCGATGCGGGTCATCTCGGCTTCGGCCATGCCGGGATAATGCTCGAGTTCGAGGGCCGCGAGCGTCCCGCCTTCATCGCGGCAGAGGCCGGAGAAGGTCACGACGGCGCCGATGCCGGCTTTGCCCTTGGAGAGGAGATCGACTTCGGCTTGCAGGTCGAAGTCTTCGCGTTGGACGCGGATGGTGGGGGTGACGGTCACAGCGAAATCCTCCGCTGCTTTGATGCGCTGCCATATCCCCACCCACCCTCATTCCTGTGCTTGTCACAGGAATCCAGTGCGCCCAAGTCCTTGGGCGCGGGAGACAGTATTCGCCCTCGAAGGAAGTCATTCACCGCGCGGACGCGCGGTGGCTGGATTCCTGTGACAGGCACAGGAATGAGGGAGAGAAAGGAAGACGCAGTCGTACCCATTGGCAGCTTTCCGAAGCCCAAGCGGGCCGAGTTTACCCCCCCGTCATCGGCGGAAAGATCCCGATCTCCCGCGCGCCCGATATCGGTTCGTCATGCTCGACATGTTCCATGTCGAGCGCAACGCGGATCACCTCGGGATATTGAAGCGCCGTCTCATATTCTTCGCCCAGCGTCTTCAAATGATTCAGGAGATCGGCGACGGTGACGACGGAGGAGGGGAGGTCGATCTCCTCCTCGCCCTTGCCGATGCGCTCGCGCACCCATGCGAAATAGACCAGCCGCGTCATTCTTCGTCGTCCACGATATGTTTCAGCCCGGCGCGGAAATAGTCGTAGCCGGTATAGATGGTCAGCAGCGCCGCGATCCACAGAAGCGCGATGCCGGTCTGTGTCGTATAAGGGAAAATCTCATCGCCGGCCGGGCCGGCGAGCAGGAAGGCGATGGCGACCAGTTGCAGCGTCGTCTTCCATTTGGCGATCCGCGTCACCGGCACGCTGACCTTCAGCGCCGCCAGATATTCGCGCAGGCCTGAAACCAGGATCTCGCGGCAGAGAATGATGATCGCCGCCCAGATCGACCAGCCGGCGATAGTCTGGTCGGCTGCGACAAGCAAAAGGATCGAGGCGACCAGCAGCTTGTCGGCGATCGGATCGAGCATGCGGCCGATATTCGACGTCTGGTTCCAGATGCGCGCGAGATAGCCATCGAGGAAATCGGTGATCGAGGCGATGACGAAGATCCACAGCGCCACCCAGCGCGCCGTATTGCTGATCGACAGCCTGCCCTCGACGAAGAAGCAGAGAACGATCAGCGGCACGGCGAGGATGCGGCCGTAGGTCAGAAGATTGGGAATGCTGTACGCACGCGATGCCATGGGATCGTTCTCTGAATTGATGCGCCGCTCCAGCGCCGCGCGTCTTTTCAGACGCATGAAGGACGCTGCAACACTTTAAATCCTCGCATCGTGCTTTCCTGATATCGATTCCGATTTTTCGGCCCGATGCGGGTAGATGACGGCTTTGACCGCGGACCGTCAACATTCTTTCTGTCTTTTCACTGCCTTTGCGTGGAATTTGCGACGCCGGCCCGTTATTTCGCGGCGTCGTCGTGGAAATGGTTATAGACCTGCCTGGCGACGGCTTCCGATATGCCTTCCACCGTCATCAGGTCGGACAAGGCGGCGCGTGAAACCGCCTTCGCCGTGCCGAAATGCTGAAGCAGCGCGCGTTTGCGCGACGGGCCGATGCCGCCGATCTCGTCGAGCGGATTCTTGACCATTTCCTTCTTGCGCCGCGCCCGGTGCGAGCCGATCGCAAAACGATGCGCCTCGTCGCGCATGCGCTGGATGAAGTAGAGCACCGGGTCGCGCGGCGGCAGCGTGAAGCTCTCGCGCCCCGGCGGGAAGAAGCGCTCGCGCCCGGCATCGCGGTCGACACCCTTGGCGATGCCGATCGCCGTCACGCTCTCGGTGATGCCGAGCTCGGCCAGGATCGCGCGCACGGCGGTCATCTGCCCCTGACCGCCGTCGATCAGGATCACGTCGGGCCAGGCGGGGAAGGGCATGTCGGCGGCGTCGGCTGCTGCCTGCGCCGTCCGGTCGGGAATGCCTTCCTCCTTGATCAGCCGCGAGAACCGCCGGGTCATCACCTCCTTCATCATCCCGAAGTCGTCGCCGGGGGTGATGTCGGTCGATTTGATGTTGAACTTACGGTACTGGTTTTTCACGAAGCCTTCCGGCCCCGCCACCACCATGCCGCCGACGGCATTGGTGCCCATGATGTGCGAGTTGTCGTAGATCTCGATGCGCTGCGGCGCATAGCCAAGCCCGAAAGTTTCCTTGAAGCCTTCGAGCAGGCGCGATTGCGATGCCGTCTCGGCAAGCTTTCGTCCATGCGCCTCGCGCGCATTGCCGACCACGTGCTCGACGAGATCGCGCTTCTCGCCGCGCTGCGGCACGAGAATGGAGACCTTGTGGCCGGCCTTTTCGCTGAGCGCCGCGGCGAGAAGCTCCAGCTCCTCGACCGTTTCCGACAGCATGATCTGCTTCGGCACCGGCTTGTCGTCATAGAACTGCGCGAGGAAGGCATTCAGCACCTCGGCGCTTGATAGTTGCGGGTCGGCCTTTGGAAAATAGGCGCGGTTGCCCCAATTCTGACCTGTGCGGAAGAAGAACACCTGGATGCAGGAAACGCCGCCTTCGTGATGGATGGCGAAAACGTCAGCCTCCTCGACGCCGGCCGGATTGATGCCCTGGTGGCTCTGCACATGCGAGAGTGCCGCCAGGCGGTCGCGATAGATCGCCGCCCGTTCGAAATCGAGATCCTCGGCCGCCTGGTTCATGGCTTCCGCCATGTGCGACTTCACCTTCTGGCTCTTGCCGGACAGGAAGTCTTTCGCCTCCTGCACCAGCTCGGCGTAGCCCTCGTCGCTGACCTCATGCGTGCAGGGCCCGGAACAGCGCTTGATCTGGTAGAGCAGGCAGGGCCGCGTGCGCGTTTCGAAGACGCTGTCGGTGCAGGTGCGGATCAGGAAGGCGCGCTGCAGCGAATTGATCGTCCGCCCGACCGCGCCGGCCGAAGCGAAAGGCCCGAAATAATCGCCCTTCCGAGCCCGCGCGCCGCGATGCTTGAAAATGGCAGGCGCCCGGTGATCGCCGGTGATGAGGATATAGGGAAACGATTTGTCGTCGCGCAGCAGCACGTTAAAGCGCGGCCGCAAGCGCTTGATCAGATTCGCTTCCAGCAGCAGCGCTTCGGTTTCCGTGCGCGTCGTCACGAATTCCATGTTCGCCGTCTGCCGCACCATCTGGGCGATGCGGTTGGAATGGACCCGGCCGACGGCGTAATTGCCGACGCGCTTCTTCAGGCTGCGCGCCTTGCCGACATAGAGCACGTCGCCTTCGGCATTGAACATGCGGTAGACGCCGGGGCTGTTCGGCAGGCGCTTGACGAATTCGCCGATCAGTTCGGCGCCGATGAGACCGGTCTCGTTGAGGCTGCCGGCGTTCCAGTCGACCGCTGCCGCAAGGGGCGAGGCGGAAACGTCGCCTTCCACCTCGATATCGTCTTCGCTCTCGTCCGTATCGTCGTAGAGAACGCCGCCATCCGGCAGCTTTCGTCCGTTCATTCCTTAATCTCCGCCACGTCGGGCGTCTGCCAGGCAAGGTGCTGGCCGCCGTCGAGGGCAATCATCTGGCCGGTGATCGAGGGCGTGTCGTAAAGGAAGCGAATCGTTTGCCCGAATTCTTCCAGTGCCGGCCCTCGCTGCAGGATAAGGGCTGAGACCTGCGCTTGGAAGTCCTCCAACGACTGCCGCTCGCTCGGCATCGAGGGACCGGGGCCGATGGCGTTGACACGAATGCGCGGCGCCAATGCCTGGGCAAGCGTTTGCGTCGCCGTCCACAGCGCGGACTTGGAGAGCGTATAAGAATAGAAGCTGGGCCTCAGCGCCCAGACCCGCTGGTCGATGATGTTGACGATCAGCCCCGCGGCCTCGGCCGGCATCTGTTGCGCGAAGGCCGCCGCAAGGATCGAGGGCGCGCGCACATGCAGGTCGAAGTGCAGCGCCCATGTGGCTGCGTTGAAACCGCGCGCGGAATCATGCTGGAAGACCGACGCATTATTGACGAGCAGATCGAGCGGTCCGAGCGCTTCCGACGCCCTTGCGACCAGTTCGCCCGCTTCACTGACATCGGTAAGATCGGCCTGCAGCGCGACCGCCCTTTGTCCCTTTCGCCGCAATTCCGCCGCCAGCTCCTCGGCTTCGCCAAGGGAGCCGTTCGCGTGGATCGCAACGGAAAAGCCATTTGCAGCAAGGTCTTCGGCGATTGCCCGGCCTATTCTCTTGGCAGCCCCTGTTATGAGAGCTGAGCGAAGTCTTTTGTGGTTCAAAATCTTGCCTTCTGGTCCCGCGAGTCTGTGTGCAACCTATATAGGGGCCGGCGGAGATTATATAAATAGGTGGCTGCGGTTGCATCCGAGGCCGGGATATTCTATGTATTATTTAAGAATGCGATTTCTTAAAATAAGTATTTATAGTTTAACTTACCAGTAAGGTTAATGAATTGTATGTTGCGCGCAAGCAACATCGAATTTCGGCCATGCGGCAGCCACAATGATATCACAATTTGGCTCTTTCAAATCCGCAATTCAGTTCCAATTTCAGTCTCGATCCGGAAGGGACATCTGGCAATTTCCCCGCCAATGCTTCGCTGAGAGACAGATGATAAGCGGCGCGGGACTGAAAGGAGAAAAGTATGCGTGTACTCATTGCTGGCCTCATGGCCTCCGCTTTTGCGATTGCGGGCGTTTCGGTAGCTCAGGCCGCCGATGCGGTCGATCAGGTTCCGGAAGCACCGGTTGCCCAGGACGCACCGGTCAAGCCTGCCGGCAACTGGGAGGGCTTCTATCTCGGCGGCGCCGGCACTTACAACATGGGTGACTTCGGTTCCGATCGCCACACCTACGGTTTCGGCGGCCAGGTCTTCACCGGCTACAACTGGCAGCAGGGCCAGATCGTTTACGGCGTTGAATCCGATCTCGGCTACAGCGGCGACGACGTTTCCGAAGGCGGCGTCAAGAACAAGTATGGCTGGAACGGCTCCGTCCGTGGCCGCGTCGGCTACGACATGAACCCCTTCCTGCTGTACGGCACGGCTGGTCTGGCTCTCGGCAACGTCAAGGTTTCCGACGGCACGTCCGACGAAAGCAAGACGAACGTCGGCTATACGGTCGGCGCCGGTGTCGAAGCCTTCGTGACCAACAACATCACGACGCGCCTGGAATATCGCTACACCGACTACCAGAGCAAGGATTACGATCTCGACTCCGGCAGCTTCTCGCGCGGTTACGACGAGAACAGCGTCAAGCTCGGTATCGGCGTCAAGTTCTAAGCCGATCGACCCTTCCGAACATACAGAAGCCGGGCTCATCGCCCGGCTTTTTGCTGCTTGCCCGTTGCTTGCAGGCGCTTTGTGATTTCTGGATCAGGCGCTGGCCTTGAGTTCGCGATGGGCGGGAAATTTCTTTTCGAATTGCGCCAGCCAGTCGATCAGCGGCGCGTGATCGGCTTCCCACTGGTCCTTGAAGCGCAGGTCGAGATAGTCGAGCGTGGCGGCCAGCGCGAAATGTCCGCCATTGAGCCCCTTGCCGAGTTTCGGCGGCTTGGCGCCGAGATGGGCGAGCCCCGCCGTCACCTTCTTCCATTGCCGGTCGATCCAGGGCTGGTGAACCTTCTCCTCCTCGCGGAAGCGGCGCTCGTAGACGATCGTCAGCAGGCAGTCGCAGATGCCGTCGCAGAGCGCTTCGAGGACTTCCGCATCCGTGCGCTTGCCCTTCTTGGAGGGATAGAGCCCGCCCTTCGTCAGCCGGTCGAAATAATGCATGATCGCGACGCTGTCGAAGATCGAAGCTCCGTCATCGGTTAGAAGCGTCGGGATCTTGCCGAGCGGATTGTTGTCCACCAGGATCGCCGGTCCGGTATTAGTGTCGACCCGGATGGCGTCGATCTCGATACCCAGAAAGTGCGCGGCCATCCGCACCTTGCTGGAATAGGGTGAGGCGGGTGAGCAAAGAAGCTTCATGGGACACCTGACAAGATTGTGGCTAATGCATGCGCCCAAAAGTGTGCAGCGGTTTTGGGCGATGCGCTCTGGCGCGGACTATCCCCGAAGCTAGCGCATAACCCCGAAAATCAAAACGATTTTCGGAAAGGATTATGCGCAAATTCAAAGTGCTACAGCGTCCTTTGCGCGCCTGAAAGACGCGCGGCGCTATAGTCCCCGGTCAATCATCCTTGACCGTCTTGCTCTCGCCGCGCAGCCAGAAGGCGCGGTGCGAGGCGAAGCGGTCCTGCGCCAGGTGGTCCTTCAGCGCCGGCAGCATCTGGTGCAGCTCATCCTTCAGCGTGAAGGGCGGGTTGACGATGACGAGGCCGGAGCCTGTCAGTCCCGTCGTGCCGCGGTCGCTGCGCACGGTGAGTTCGGCGCAGAGCATTTTCGGGATGTCGAGCGCCTGCAGCGTCTCGTGGAATTCCTTGATCGGCGCGCCCTTTTTCAGCGGATACCACAGGCAATAGGTGCCGCCGGGAAAGCGGCGATAGGCTTTTTCCAGCCCGGCAGCCAGGCGCTGATATTCGTCCTCTTCCTCGAAAGCCGGATCGACGAGCACGATGCCGCGCTTTTCCTTCGGCGGCAGATGCGCGCCGAGTGCCAGCCAGCCGTCGAGCTCGGTGATGCGGGCGTGGTGATCGCCCTCGAAAAGCCGGTGCAGGCGGGCATAATCCTCAGGATGCAGTTCCATCGCCGACAACCGGTCCTGCGGTCGGAACAGCATGCGCGCAAGCTTCGGCGATCCGGGATAGAAGCGGATGCCGCCCTCGGGATTGAGTTCGCGGATGGCCGAGAGGTAGGGCTCCAGCAGTTCGGAAACCTGCGGCCCGAGTTCCGCCTGCATCAGCTTGCCGATACCCTCCAGCCATTCTCCGGTCTTCTGCGCTTCCTCGGAGGAGAGGTCGTAGAGCCCGATGCCGGCATGCGTGTCGAGCACGCGGAATGCCGCGTCCTTCTTCTGCATGTAGCGGATCAGCCGCGCCAGCACGGCATGTTTCAGCACATCGGCAAAATTGCCCGCATGATAGATGTGGCGGTAGTTCATTTTCGCTGATGTCCGTATGAATTCGCGTTATCGGGAGTTTTTGTGGCTTTTGGCCATAGAAGCCTTGCAATATACAAAGGCCATGAACATTGCGACCCCCATCCACGCCAAATCCCCGAAGCTGGACAGCAAGATCGGCCACACGGCCTGTCCGCATGACTGTCCTTCCACCTGCGCGCTCGAGGTCGAGATATCGGAGGACGGCCGCATCGGCCGCGTGCGCGGCGCAAACGATCATTCCTATACGTCGGGCGTCATCTGCGCCAAGGTCGCCCGCTATGCCGAACGGCTCTATCATCCTGACCGGCTGATGCATCCCTTGCGCCGCGCCGGCGCCAAGGGGGCAGGGCAGTGGCAGCAGATTTCCTGGGAGAATGCGCTTGACGAGATCGCCGAAGCTTTCCTGAAGGCTGAGGCAAAGGACGGCAGCGAGGCGATCTGGCCCTATTTCTATGCCGGCACCATGGGCTGGGTGCAGCGCGACTCGATCGACCGCCTGCGTCATGCCAAGCGTTATTCCGGCTTCTTCTCCTCGATCTGCACCAACCTCGCCTGGACCGGATTCACAGTGGCGACCGGTGCGCTGCGCGGGCCGGATCCCCGCGAGATGGGCCGCACCGATTGCGTCGTCATCTGGGGTACCAATGCGGTCTCGACCCAGGTCAACGTGATGACCCACGCCATCAAGTCCCGCAAGGAACGCGGCGCGAAGATCGTCGTCATCGACATCTACGACAATCCGACGATGAAGCAGGCCGACATGGCCCTGATCGTCAAGCCGGGCACCGACGCCGCACTTACCTGCGCTGTCATGCACATCGCCTTCCGCGACGGTTACGCCGATCGGGACTATATGGCGAAATACGCCGATGATCCCGCCGGTCTCGAAGCGCATCTGAAGACGAAGACGCCGCAATGGGCGGCTGATATCACCGGCCTTTCGGTCGAGGAGATCGAAGCCTTCGCGCGCCTCGTCGGCACGACGAAAAAGACCTTCTTCCGTTTGGGTTATGGCTTCACCCGCCAGCGCAACGGCGCGGTCGCCATGCATGCGGCGGCTTCGATCGCCACCGTCCTCGGCTCCTGGCAATATGAGGGCGGCGGGGCCTTCCATTCGAACACCGATATCTTCCGCATGAACAATGCGGAATTGACCGGCCGGTCGATGAAGGATGCCGATATCCGCGTGCTCGACCAGTCGCAGATCGGCCGGGTGCTGACCGGCGATGCGGTGGCGCTGCGCCATCGCGGTCCGGTGACGGCGATGCTGATCCAGAACACCAATCCCGCCAACATCGCCCCTGAGCAGCGCCTCGTCAGACGCGGCTTCGCCCGCGACGATCTCTTCGTCGCTGTCCACGAGCAGTTCATGACCGAAACGGCCGATATCGCCGACATCGTGCTGCCGGCGACGATGTTCGTCGAGCACGACGATATTTACCGCGCCGGCGGGCAGAACCACATCCTGCTGGGACCGAAGCTGGTCGAGCCGCCGCCAAGCGTGCGCACCAATCTCTTCGTCATCGAGGAACTGGCAAAACGTCTCGGTGTTGCCGACCGCCCCGGCTTCGGCTTCACAGCCCGCGAGATGATCGACCGCGTTCTGAAATCGAGTGACCTGCCGGATTACGACCATTTCCTCGAACACAAATGGTTCGATCGCCAGCCGGCTTTCGAGGACGCCCATTTCCTGAACGGCTTTGCCCATCCCGACGGCAAGTTCCACTTCCGCCCGGACTGGATCAACCAGCCGGCGCCGAACAAGCCGCCGGCCGCGATCGGCGTGCTCGGGCCGCATGCCGAGCTGCCTGTATTTCCCGATCAGGTCGATGTCATCGAAGTCGCCGATCCCGAGCACCCCTTCCGTCTCGCCACGTCGCCGGCGCGCAACTTCCTGAATTCGAGCTTTTCCGAGACCAAGACCTCGCGTCAGAAGGAAGGCCGTCCGGAAGTGATGATCAATCCGTCAGATGCCGAAGCCAGCGGCATCGGCCATGGCGATCTCGTCCGCATCGGCAACGGCCGCGGCGATCTGCGCATCCATGCCCGCGTCACCACCGAGGTGAAGCCGGGCGTGCTCATCGCCGAGGGGCTCTGGCCGAACAAGGCGCATGTCGACGGTGAGGGCATCAACGTGCTGACGGGCGCAGATCCGGTCGCGCCTTATGGCGGGGCGGCCGTACACGACAATAAGGTCTGGCTTCGCAAGGACATAGCATGATGCAGCCGAAATCACGGGTGAAAATCGTCAGCGAGGAAACCCTGTCGAATGGGTGGACGCGGCTGACCAGCTACCTGCTTGACTATATCGACCGCAGGGGCGCGACCCAAAGGTTGAAGCGGGAAGTCTACCACCGCACGCAGGCTGCCTGCATCCTGCTCTACGATCCCAAGCGCGACCTCGTCGTCCTCGTCCGTCAGTTCCGCCTTCCTGTCCATCTGCATGGCGATCCCGCCTGGACAATCGAGGTGCCGGCCGGTCTTCTCGACGACGACCATCCCGAGGCGGCGATCCGCCGCGAGGCGATGGAGGAAACCGGCTATCACCTGCGTGATGCCCGCTTCCTCTTCAAAGCCTATTCTTCGCCGGGCTCGGTCACCGAAGTCGTTCATTTCTTCGCCGCCCTGATCGACACTGCCGATCGCGTCGCGGAAGGTGGCGGACTGGATGAGGAGCATGAGGACATCGAGGTTCTTGAAATCCCTCTCGACGAGGCCGCTCGGATGATCGAAACCGGCGAGATCTTCGACGCCAAAACGATCATGCTGTTGCAATGGGCTTTGTTGAACAGGGGCAGGCTTCAATAGCGCCCAAATTTCATACGAGTGTCACGAAGCAGTTCTAAGCGCTGCGGCTTGTCGATCATCGGATACGGTCAGGAGAAAGCCCATGTGGCTCAGCAATTTCACCCTCGTTCTCCCAAACGAGGTGGTGAGTGAAGGTTCCGTGCGTGTCGAGGATGGCATGATCGCCGAGATCAGGCCGGAGCCGGTCGCGGCTGCCGCCATCGATGGCGGCGGGCGGCTGCTGATGCCGGGATTTGTCGACCTGCATGGCGACATGATCGAGCGCGAGATCGCGCCGCGGCCGAACGCGACCATGCCGATCGATTTCGGCATCCACGAACTCGACAAGAAGCTTGCCGCCGCCGGTGTCACCACGGCCTTTGCCGCCGTCTCCTTCGCCACCGAAAGCGTCTACGGCCACGTCCGCTCGCTGGAGACGACGTCGGCCGTGATCGAGGGCATCAACCGGTTGCGTAACGATCTGCTGATCGACCATCGCGTCCACGCCCGCTATGAAATCACCAATGTCGGTGCGGCGCCCGTGCTCGAACGTCTGCTGAACGCCGATGAGATCGATATGGTCTCGCTCACCGACCACACGCCGGGCCAGGGCCAATACAACAACCTGCAGAGCTATATCCTCAGCATCTCCGAGCGCCGCGCCATCTCCGAGGAAATGGCCGCCGAGATCGTCGCCAAGCGCATCGCCATGCGCAACAATCCCGAGATCGAAGCCAAGCTGAAGGAGATCGTCGCGCTGTCGCTGAAGCACAAGCTGTCGCTTGCCTCGCATGATGATGACAGCGTCGAAAAAGTCGCCGAGATGCACGACCTCGGCGTCACGATCAGCGAATTTCCTGTCACCGCGCCTGCGGCTGAAGAAGCCCGCCGCCGCGGCCTCTGGACGCTGATGGGCGCTCCGAACGCCCTGCGCGGCCAGTCGATGTCCGGCAATCTCAGCGCGCTTGCTGCCGCCAAGGCAGGGCTGCTCAGCGTCATCGCCGCCGACTATCATCCTGCCGCCTTCGTCCCCGGCATCTTCAAGCTCGCCGACATGGTGGAAGGCGGCTTCCCCGCAGCCGTCGCCATGGCGACCGGCAATGCCGCCCGCTCCGCCGGCCTCCTCGACCGTGGCGAGATCGCTCTCGGCCAGCGCGCCGATCTGGTCGCGGTCGAACCGGGCGATATCAACCGCATCCGCGCCACCTTCCGCGCCGGCCGCTTCGTCTATAGCGACGGCACGCTGCCTCCGCTGCGGGCGATGGCGGCTTGACGCAATTCACCTAAAACTTGTGTGTTTCGCTCCTCACCCTAACCCTCTCCCCGTAAAAACGGAGAGAAGGTGCCGGCAGGCGGATGAGGGGCAGCCCTTGAACCAGAGCCATTAAGATGCGCTTTATGCGCGGTCGCCGATCAGCGAAATCAACTGCGCCTTAGGGACGACAGCGGAAGTCTCCGCGCCCACCGCCTTGCCGCCGTCCATCGTCACGCGGCCTTCGGCAAAGAGCCGCAGCGCTTGCGGATAGATTTGGTGCTCGACGGTGAGCACCCGCGCGGCCAGGCTTTCGGCGGTGTCGCCTGTGAGAATCGGGACGGCCGCCTGGCCGATGACCGGCCCTTCGTCCATGCCTTCGGTGACGAAATGCACCGTGCAGCCGGCGATCCGCATGCCGGCGTCGATGGCGCGCTGATGTGTGTGCAGGCCCGGGAACAACGGCAGCAGGGAAGGGTGGATGTTGAGCATCCGGCCCTCGTAACGCTGGATGAAGGTCGCCGTCAGCAGCCGCATATAGCCTGCGAGGCAGAGGATATCGGGTGAAAGCGTATCGAGCGCGGAAAAGATCGCCGCCTCATGCGCCTCTTTACTCGCATAGTCCTTGCGAGGAAAGGCGAAGGTGGCGATGCCTTCGGCATCAGCCTTGGCAAGTCCGCCGGCATCCGCCTTGTCGGAAATCACGCCGACGATCTCGGCTGGGTAGTCGGCGGCTTTCGCGGCCGCGACCAGCGCCATCATGTTGGAGCCGCTGCCCGAAATGAAGACGACGACGCGTTTGCGCGGCGTGCTCATAGGGCAAGCGTGCCCTTGTAGACCGTGCCGGCAGCGCCTTCGTCGCGGGCGATCATGCGGCCGAGGGTGACGACCTTTTCGCCTTCGGCTTCCAGCGCTGCGGAAACCGCCGCGACATCCTCTTCGGCGACGACGACGATCATGCCGATGCCGCAGTTGAAGGTGCGCAGCATTTCCTTGGCCTCGACGCCGCCAGATTTGGCGAGCCACGAGAAGACCGGCGGCACCTTGACGGCGTCAAGGTCGATCTCGGCCGCCAGATGCTTCGGCAGCACGCGCGGAATATTCTCGGGGAAGCCGCCGCCGGTGATGTGGGCGAGGGCCTTCAATGCGCCCGTCTCGCGGATCGCTTTCAGGAGCGGCTTTACATAGATGCGGGTCGGCTCGAGCAGCGCTTCGCCGAGCTTCTTGCCTTCGGCGAACGGCGCCGGAGCATCCCAGCCGAGGCCGGAGAGTTCGACGATCTTGCGCACCAGCGAGAAGCCGTTGGAATGGACGCCGGAGGAGGCGAGGCCGAGGATCACGTCGCCCTCGGCGATATCGCCCGACGGCAGCAGTTGGCCGCGTTCGGCAGCACCTACGGCAAAACCGGCGAGATCGTAGTCGCCGGAGGAATACATGCCCGGCATTTCGGCGGTTTCGCCGCCGATCAGCGCACAGCCCGCCTCGCGGCAGCCCGCCGCAATGCCGCCGACGATGGCGGCACCCTGGTCGGGATCGAGCTTGCCGGTCGCGAAATAGTCGAGGAAGAACAGCGGCTCGGCGCCCTGGACCACCAGATCGTTGACGCACATGGCGACGAGGTCGATGCCGACGGTGTCGTGATAATCCGCATCGATCGCGATTTTCAGCTTGGTGCCGACGCCGTCATTGGCGGCGACGAGAACCGGATCGGTAAAGCCCGCGGCCTTGAGGTCGAAGAGCCCGCCGAAGCCGCCGATCTCGCCGTCGGCGCCGGGGCGGCGGGTCGAGCGCACCGCCGGCTTGATCTTCTCGACGAGGAGGTTGCCGGCATCGATGTCGACGCCCGCATCGCTGTAGGTCAGGCCGTTTTTCCCAGACTGGCTCATGCTGGTCTCCGATGGCTGTTTTCAGGCGGCTAACATGCCGCGTCATCTGCCGGTCGCAATTGCATGACAGGGGCGTTTATGCAAGCGCTGCATGGGAAAAGCCCCCAATTTCCCGCGTCCTCCTTGAGCCTTTCCGGGATTTGGCGCAACAGGGTTGACCATCTTCGCGCCTGCATCCTATGTGCTGAATGGCCGCGCCGGATGAGACGCGGCGTTTATCGGCGGCGAGCGATCAGCGGGGAAGCGATGCCACAGCATGTCAGCGGCAACAGTCTCAAGCGCCAGATCTTCTTCTGGCTGGCCGTGCTCGTCTTCTTCATCGCCTTTCTGTATGTTTTCAGTTCGATCCTGCTGCCCTTCGTCGCCGGCATGGCGATCGCCTATTTCCTCGATCCAGTGGCAGACAGGCTGCAGCGGCTCGGCCTGAGCCGGATGATGGCGACGATCGTCATCCTGATTGCCTTCGTCGTCATTTTCGCCTTGGCGCTGATGATCCTCATTCCCGTGCTCATCAGCCAGTTCAACGATTTCGCCGAGCGGCTGCCGGGGTATATCAGCCAATTGCAGCAGTTCATCACCCAGACGCAGAATTCGCTGCTGCCGGACTGGGTCAAGAGCCAGGCTGGCACGATCAAGGACAATCTCTCCGGCATCCTCTCCGAAGGCATGGGCTTTCTTACGGGATTGTTCGCGCAGCTCTGGAATTCCGGCAAGGCGATCGTCGATGTCATATCGCTGCTCGTCGTCACCCCCGTCGTCGCCTTCTATATCCTGCTCGATTGGGACCGCATGGTCTCGAAGGTCGACCAGTGGATCCCGCGCGACTATGTCGGCGATGTCCGCCAGATCGCCAAAGAGATCGACCAGGCGATCGCCGGCTTCATCCGCGGCCAGGGCTCGCTCTGCCTCATCCTCGGCGTTTATTATGCCGCCGGGCTTTCTCTGGTCGGTCTGAATTTCGGCCTGCTCATCGGCCTCTTCGCCGGCATGATCAGTTTCATTCCCTATGTCGGTTCGCTTGTTGGTCTCATTCTCGCCGCGGGCGTGGCGCTCGTGCAATTCTGGCCGGATTATCCCTGGATCGGCCTGGTGCTCGCCGTCTTCTTCAGCGGCCAATTCCTGGAAGGCAACATCCTGCAGCCGAAGCTCGTCGGCTCCAGCGTCGGCCTGCATCCTGTCTGGCTGATGTTTGCGCTTTTCGCCTTCGGCGCGCTCTTCGGTTTCGTCGGTCTTCTGGTCGCCGTGCCGGCGGCCGCGGCCGTCGGCGTCCTTGTCCGCTTCGCGCTTTCACGCTACCTTCAGAGCGATCTTTATTTTGGCGGGTCGTCAGGCGGCCGCGCTCGGAAGACGAAATCAGTTCCCCATGAATGACGTGAAGAACGCTGATCCGAAGCGTAAGGCCGGAGAGCAGCTTCCCCTGGCCTTTTCGCATGATGTTGCAACCGGCCGCGACGATCTCCTGATCTCGGAGCGTCTCGCGGCGGCGGTTTCGATCGTCGATGCTTGGCCGAACTGGCCCTCGCCGGTCGTTATCCTCGCCGGCCCGGTGGGCTCGGGCAAATCGCATCTCGCCGGCATCTGGAAGGAACATAGCGGGGCGGAGATCATTCATCCCAAGGCCGGCTCCGATGCCGCCGTTGCGGCGGCGAACGGCCCCGTTCTGTTCGAGGATGCCGACCGTCTCGGCTTCGACGACAACACGCTCTTCCACGTCATCAACAGCGTGCGCGAAAACGGCACCAGCCTGCTGATGACAAGCCGTCTCTGGCCGATGTCTTGGTCGGTTCTGCTGCCGGATTTGCGCTCTCGCCTCAAGGCCGCCACTGTCGTCGAGATCGGCGAACCGGATGAGGCTCTGCTGTCGCAGGTGATCGTCAAGCTCTTCGCCGACCGGCAGCTTTATATAGATGACAAACTCGTGCTCTATATCGTCAACCGCATGGAGCGGTCGCTGAACGCAGCCCAGACGATCGTCGAAAGGCTCGACCGGCTGGCGCTGTCGCGGGGCACGAAAATCACCCGGTCTCTTGCCGCCGAAGTATTGAATGAATTGGGAAATTCGGAACCGGCCGATTGACTGTCACAGTTCCGTCGTGAAACTGATATAATTGCCGTCGCGATTGAAAACGGGGGAGCGGACCATGGACAGCGCAGTCGCAGAAAATCAGGAAGCCTTCCCGCAAACCAATGACAACGTTCCCCCGCTGGAAGAACTGCTGACGAGCCCCGAGCGCTTCATCAACCGCGAATTCTCCTGGCTGCAATTCAACCGCCGCGTCCTGGAAGAGACGCTGAATACCGAGCATCCGCTGCTCGAGCGCGTTCGCTTCCTGTCGATCTCCGCTGCCAACCTTGACGAGTTCTTCATGGTGCGCGTCGCCGGCCTCGAAGGCCAGGTGCGCCAGAACATCGCCATCCGCAGCCCCGACGGCAAGACGCCGGCCGAACAGCTCGACTCGATCCTGCAGGAAATCGACCATCTGCAGATGGAACAGCAGGCCTCGCTCGCCGTGCTGCAGCAATATCTCGCCAAGGAAGACATCCTGATCGTGCGGCCGGGCGCCCTGAGCGATGCCGATCGCCAATGGCTGGCGACAGAATTCGAACAGGCGATCTTCCCGGTGCTGACGCCGCTGTCGATCGATCCGGCCCACCCGTTCCCCTTCATTCCAAATCTCGGTTTTTCGATCGGCCTGCAGCTCGTCAGCAAGAGCGGCCGCGAGCCGATGACGGCGCTGCTGCGCCTGCCGCCGGCGCTCGACCGCTTCGTGCGTCTGCCGGATGAGGCGGGCATCATTCGCTACATCACGCTGGAAGATGTCGCCAACATCTTCATCCACCGGCTCTACCCAGGCTACGAGGTGCAGGGCTCCGGTACGTTCCGCGTCATCCGAGACAGCGATATCGAAGTCGAGGAAGAGGCCGAGGATCTCGTCCGCTTCTTCGAAACGGCGCTGAAACGCCGCCGCCGCGGCAAGGTGATCCGCATCGAGACGGACTCGGAAATGCCGGCTTCGCTGCGCCAGTTCGTCGTCCAGGCGCTCAGCATTCCCGACAATCGCGTCGCCGTTTTGCCTGGTCTCCTGGCGCTGAACACTCTCTCCGAGATCACCAAGGCGCCGCGCGACGATCTCAGGTTCCAGCCCTACAATGCGCGATTTCCCGAGCGCGTCCGCGAACATGCCGGCGATTGCTTCGCCGCCATCCGCGAGAAGGACATGGTCGTCCACCACCCCTACGAATCCTTCGACGTGGTGGTCCAGTTTCTTCTCCAGGCTGCGCGCGATCCTGATGTCCTGGCGATAAAGCAGACGCTTTACCGCACCTCCAACGACAGCCCGATCGTCCGCGCGCTGGTCGATGCCGCCGAAGCCGGCAAATCGGTGACGGCGCTGGTCGAGCTCAAGGCGCGCTTCGACGAAGAGGCGAATATCCGCTGGGCACGCGACCTCGAGCGCGCCGGCGTGCAGGTCGTCTTCGGCTTCATCGAACTCAAGACCCACGCCAAGATGTCGATGGTCGTTCGCCGCGAGGAGGGCAAGCTCAGGACCTATTGCCACCTGGGAACGGGCAACTACCACCCGATCACCGCCAAGATCTATACGGATCTCTCCTATTTCACCTGCAATCCCGTCATCGCCCACGACATGGCGAATATCTTCAATTTCATCACCGGCTACGGCGAACCTGAAGAGGGCATGCAGCTCGCGATCTCGCCCTATACGTTGCGCTCGCGCATTCTGCGTCACATCGAGGAAGAGATTCAGCATGCCAGGAACGGCGCGCCGGCGGCGATCTGGATGAAGATGAACGCGCTCGTCGACCCCGACATCATCGATGCGCTCTATCGCGCCAGCCATGCCGGCGTCGAGATCGATCTCGTCGTTCGCGGCATCTGCTGCCTGCGTCCGCAGGTGCCCGGCCTTTCCGAGAAGATCCGCGTCAAGTCGATCGTCGGCCGCTTCCTCGAGCATAGCCGCATCTTCTGCTTCGGCAACGGCCACGGCCTGCCGTCCGACAAGGCGCTGGTTTACATCGGTTCGGCCGACATGATGCCGAGGAACCTCGACCGCCGCGTCGAAACCATGGTTCCGCTGACGAATCCCACCGTTCACGAGCAGGTCTTGTCACAGATTATGCTCGGCAACGTGATTGACAATCAGCAAAGCTACGAGATATTGCCCGACGGTACGTCGCGGCGCATGGAAGTGCGCAGAGGCGAAGAACCGTTCAATGCGCAGCAGTATTTCATGACCAATCCGAGCCTGTCGGGCCGTGGTGAAGCCTTGAAGTCCAGCGCGCCGAAGCTGATCGCCGGCCTGCTCGACGGCCGCAACAACAAGTAAAACTGGACCTAAATGGTTGAATCTGAAGCCCAGGGGCGCCTTCCGGGGATCGCCCCGGTCTCCGTCGTCGACATTGGATCGAATTCCATTCGTCTGGTCGTCTACGAAGGCTTGTCCCGTTCGCCCACGATCCTCTTCAACGAAAAGGTTCTTTGCGGCCTCGGCAAGGGCATTGCTCTGACCGGCAAGATGGACGAAGAAAGCGTTGCCCGGGCGCTTCAGGCCCTTCACCGCTTCAAGGCTCTCTCCGATCAGGCCCGCGCCGCCACCATATACGTGCTCGCGACGGCCGCCGCACGTGAGGCGAGCAACGGTCCCGATTTCATCCATCAGGCGGAGACGATCCTGCAGCGCCACGTCCGCGTGCTCTCAGGTGAGGAAGAGGCTCGTTTCGCTTCGCTCGGCATCATTAGCGGCTTCTTCAATCCCGATGGTATTGCTGGCGACCTCGGCGGCGGTTCGCTTGAGTTGATCGACATCAAGGGCAAGGAAGTCGGCAAGGGCATCACCCTGCCGCTCGGCGGCCTGCGCCTGTCGGAATATGCCGGCGGCTCGCTTTCCAAAGCCCGGACTTTTGCCCGCAAGCAGGTGAAAACGGCAAAGCTCCTGGCGAAAGGCGAGGGGCGCACCTTCTATGCCGTTGGTGGCACCTGGCGAAATATCGCCAAGCTGCACATGGAGCTCACCAATTATCCGCTGCACATGATGCAGGGTTATGAAGTGTCGCTCGAAGCGATGATGCTGTTCCTCGATCAGGTGGCGACCGCGCGCGATTCCAAGGAGCCGGCCCTTCAGGCGGTCTCCAAGCATCGCCGCTCGCTGCTGCCCTTTGGCGCCATCGCCATGAAGGAAGTCCTGAGCGTCATGAAGCCTTCGATGATTTCCTTCTCGGCGCAGGGCGTGCGCGAAGGCTATCTCTATTCACTGCTTTCCGAATCCGAACGCCGCGCCGATCCGCTGCTGGCGGCTGCCGGCGAATTGGCGATTCTGCGTGCCCGATCACCGGAACATGCCCGCGAGCTGGCGGAATGGACCGGCCGCATGATGCCCCTCTTCGGCATCCAGGAAACCGAAGAGGAAAGCCGCTACCGTCAGGCCGCCTGTCTGCTTGCCGATATCAGCTGGCGCGCCCATCCCGATTACCGCGGTCTTCAGGCGCTGAACGTCATCGCCCACTCTTCCTTCGTCGGCATCAGCCACCCTGGCCGCGCTTTCATCGCCCTCACCAACTATTATCGCTTCGAGGGCCTGCACGATGACGGCGCCACCGGGCCGTTGGCGCAGATAGCGACAGCCCCGTTCATTGAGCGCGCCAAGCTGCTCGGCGGCATGCTGCGCGTCGTCTACCTCTTCTCAGCCTCGATGCCCGGCATCGTCAAGAACCTGACCTTCCGCAAATCGTCGAACCCCGACTTCGATCTCGAATTCGTTGTCCCCCCCGAATACCGGGACTTCGCCGGCGAACGCCTGGACGGCCGTTTGCAGCAGTTGTCGAGATTGACGAACAAGAGGCTGGCGTTCCGGTTCGAGTAGGCTGAATTGCGGCCGTTGTGCCGCACCGCACGCCCCCAACAAAAAGGGCGGCACCTTCGCGCCGCCCCCCTGATTCTGTACCCAAACCCCGAATTACTTCGCGTTCAAAAACTCGCCAACCTCAAGCAGGCTGAACTCGTTATTGTCGGCCTTGTCGACGGCGCGGCCGGCCGAGAAGGGGAGGTTGTTGTCGTTGCCGATGATGATGTGCGTGGCGTCGACGCGATCCACGTTTTCGATCGTCACGAACGGCATGTCGTAGACGCCGTCCTTGCTGCCGGCCTTCTTCTTGTTAACGGGGTCCTTGATATCAAGGAGATCGATATAGCCGATCTTGCGGACGGCCTTACCGACATTGGCGTCGTTGAACTCGATCTTGTAGACGCGCTTCAGCACGGCCGGAGCTTCGAAGCAGTCAGGCTTCGGCTGCTTCGGGTCGGCGCAGGCCTTGTCGCTGGTGCCGGCGCCGCTGTCGCGCTCGATGACGAGGGCAGTGGTGTCGTCGAGCATGTTGAAATCGCCGATGGACACCCCCTTGTCCTCGAAGGGATAAAGCCAGCTGCGGCCGGTCCACTTCTTGGAGGCGACGTCGAACTCGATGACGCGGATGGCTGTGTGGCCGTCGACTGCCTCCATCGTGCCGTCATCCTTGTAGATGGCGCCTTCGAGCAGGCCATAGAGCTTGGAGCCGTCCTTCGACATGGCGAGGCCCTCGAAGCCGCCGGAGCGCTTCAGGTTGAAGACCGGCATCTTCGCTGCCGGGTTGCCCGGCAGCTGGATCAGCGGGTTGTCGGGCGAAAGCACCGGCTTGCCGTCGAGCGTCGTCGTGATGACGTTCGTCAGGTGGCCTTCGGTGTCGACCTTCAGGATGTAGGGTCCGAATTCATCGCCCAGCCAGAAACCGTCGGCAACCGGCTGGATCGATTCGATGTCGAAGTCGGCGCCGGTGAGGTAGCGCGTATCCGTGCCTTCGAGCACGATCGGGAAGGGGGCGATCTTGTTGGGATCGGAAAGGAAGAGGTTCTTGACGACTTCAGCCTTGTTGGCCGCCCAGTCGAACTTCATCTGGTGCAGGAAAAGCATGGAGTCCGATGAGTTGCCTTTCGAACCGAAGCCGTTGTCCGAGAGCGTCCAGAAGGTGCCGTCGGCCATCGTCTTGATGCCGGAGAAGCCCTGGATCGGCTGACCGTCGAAGGGAAGCTTCAGGTCGGTGACGCGCGCGCCGTCCTTGCCCGGAACCGTGCCGAGCGCTTCGGTGCGCTTGCGGTCCGGCGTCGTGAACTTGCCGGAATGCTTGAGGAATTCGGGCGCGTCGGCCGGTGCCGCAACCATGGTGTTGGCAGGCAGGATCGCCTGGCCCGCGAGCTTGGCCGGAAATTCCTGCTGATCGGCCGAAGCGGAGCCAGCAATCAGGATGAAAAGCGATACGGAAGCAAAAAGGACGTTCTTCATAATATCCCCATGAAACGGATGCGAATGCCTCCGCTTAGCAGGGCTTCCGTGTCAGGGAATTGACGGTTGGGTGAAGCTTTGGTGACTTGCCTTGCTCAGCCGTGCAGAATGACCGCGGGCGTGTTCAGCACGGTGACCGCGCGTGAGGAAAGTGCCATCACGCCGAGCGCCTGGCCGCGTCCCTTGACGGCATGAATGCCGAGATCCTCACAGGCGACGTCGTCTGGAAATTCCATGCGCCGGGCCAGCTCGGCGGAGATCAGCACCTGCCGGTTCAAGCTGCGGCAGAGCGTCTCCAGCCGGGAGGTCGTATTCACCGTGTCCCCGAAATAGCTGATCTTGTGGTGGTCGACGCCGACTTCCGCCGTAATGATCTCGCCGCCATGAAGGGCGGCGCGGAGCTTCGGCACCTGCCCGTAGCTTTTCCGCCAGCCGGCGGCATTGGCTTCGATATCGGCAAGGATGTCGAAGATACAGCGAACGCAGCGCGCATCCTTGATGCCGCGGGTAAGCGGCCAGGTGATGATCGCCGCATCGCCGACATAGTCGTTGATCATGCCCTTGTGGCGCCGCACGGGCTCGGCGAAGGTCGCAAACAGCGAGCTCAGCAGTTGCTGCGCCCGGAGGTCGCCATGCTTTTCGGCAAAGGCCGTCGAATCGACGAGATCGATGAACAGGAAGACGCGTTCTTCCTTGACCGGATTGCGGTAGCGGCTGATGAGCATGCTGAGGAATACCTCGCGGCCGAGCAACTCCCGCACCCGCAGGATGAAGATCAGCGCCGAGCAGACGGCAAGCGCATAGAGGAAGACCTCGAACGGCATGATGACGAGGTCGAGGGGCGAGGACGGCGTGAGCATGCCGAGCGACCACAGCAGCAGGCCGGCGCAGGCAAAGCCGATGCTCATCAGGATCTCGTAGATCACCAGTTCCGTGATGATGAAAACGAAGGTCGGCAGCTTCTGGATGCGCCTGTAGAGGGTACGAAACAGCACCTTGCGCTCGAAGGCGAGGATCGGCATGCCGATGAAGAGCGCGAAGATAGCTCCGACAACAGGCGTCTGATTGGAATAGAACATCAGATCGTAGACGACGCCGCTGGCAGCCAGCACGATCGAGATCAAGATCCAGTTCTGCGTCGGAGATATTTCCCGCATGCCGCCTCTTCGTCGTGCTGTTTGCTCCCGCTATTGTTTCAGCCGGGAAAAAAGCGTCAAGCGAATTTGATTCTGCCCTGAAACATGTCGAGCAAAACTGTGCAGCTGTTTTGCGGCAAGATATGTCGAAACAAAGGCCTAAAGCGCGGTAGGCGAAGGTAAAAGATCGCGGCGCGCTCAGAGGCTGACGGTTTCGACCTTCCGGCCGACGAAGCGCAATCCGATCTGGCCCTGGATCAGCTGCAGCGCCGGTTCGCCGAAAAGATCGCGCCGCCAGCCGTGCAGGGCAGCGACGTCGGCCTTCTCGCCGTCGGCGGCGATCTTGTCGAGATCCTCGCTGTTGGCGATCACCTTGGGCGCGACGCCGTGTTTTTCCGAGATGAGCTTCAGGAGCACCTTGAGCAGCTCGACGGCAGCCGCAGCCCCCTCTGGCGCCTGAGTCTGGCGTGGCACATGCGGCATATCTGCCTTCGGAAGAGCCAGCGCCGCATTGACGGCCTCGACGACGGCGCCGCCGGAGGCCGAGCGCTCCCAGCCTTTCGGGATGGTGCGCAACCGGCCGAGCGCTTCGGAATCCTTCGGCTGCTGCTGGGCGATTTCGTAGATCGCGTCGTCCTTGAGGACGCGCGAACGCGGCACGTTGCGGGCTCGCGCTTCGCGCTCACGCCAGGCGGCGACAAATTTCAGGACCGCGAGCTCCTGCGGCTTGCGCAGCCGCATCTTCAGCCGCTGCCAGGCGTCGTCGGGATGCATGTCATAGGTTTCGCGCGCTTCGAGAATGTCCATTTCCTCGCGGAGCCAAGACGTGCGGCCTTCGCGATCGAGCTCAGCCTTCAGCGACAGATAGACGTCGCGCAGATGCGTGACGTCGGCCAGCGCATATTCCAGCTGCTTATCGGAGAGCGGCCGGCGGCTCCAGTCGGTGAAGCGCGACGACTTGTCGATATGGACGTTCTTGATGCGGCTGACCAGCTGGTCGTAGGAGACGCTGTCGCCGAAGCCGCAGACCATGGCGGCGACCTGGGTATCGAAGATCGGATGCGGGATGAGATTGCCGCGATTGAAGATGATTTCGATGTCCTGCCGTGCGGCGTGAAAGACCTTCAACACCTTCGTATCGGCCATCAGCTCGAAAAAGGGAGCGAGATCGAGGCCCTTCGCCAGCGGATCGACGAGAACTTCGATCGTCGGGCTCGCCATCTGGATCAGGCAGAGCTCCGGCCAGAATGTCGTCTCGCGCAGGAATTCGGTGTCGATGGTAATGAAGTCGGACTTGGCCAGCTCTTTGCAGGCGGCCGCCAAATCGGCGGTGGTTTCGATCATATCATTTCATTCGCAAGGAAAAGGTCGGTTGAACCTTCCTTCTCCTTTCGGTTCGATATGTCAATACAACAGCATACGCCTTCCAGCATTGCTGGCTAAGAATCACGACCAAACTGTGGCAAAGCTGAGCCTCAGCTCACTCTCACATAGCTCGTCATGCCCGTCTTTTGGTGTTCGATGATATGGCAATGCAGCACCCAGTCGCCAGGATTGTCGGCGACGAAGGCGAGCTGCACTTTCTCGTCGGGCTGGACGAGATAGGTATCGGAGACCAGCGGCATCACCTCCCGCGTCGACGAGGAAATCACCGTGAAACTCATGCCGTGCAGGTGAATCGGATGCGCATGCGGCGTGGTGTTCTCCAGATTGAAGACATAGCTTTTGCCAAGTTTCAATTCCGCGAGCGGCGCGGTCGGATCGGGCGTGTCGCCTGGCCACGGCACCTTGTTGATGGCCCAGAAACTGTAGCCGAGCGTGCCGCAGATGCTCTCGACGGCGGCATTCTCGGCCGTGGCGCTCAGCACCAGCGGGATCTCTTCCGCAGCGGAAAGATCAGCTTTGGGGACAGGGTTTTCGGCCAGCGGTCCGAGATCGCCGATGTCGCGCTTCAGCGACTGTCCGACGGCGCGCAGGCTGGCAATCGTCTTCGGCGTGGTGCCGCGGATGTCTTCGAGCGTCGCGATGGCGCCTTCTCCATCAGGCATGCGCACGGCAAGATCGAGCCGCTGACCGGGTCCGATCTGCAAGAGGTCGAGAGGGAAGCGCTTCGGCACCGGATTGCCGTCGATGGCGATGACGGTCGCATCGGCGCCTTCCATCTTCAGCGAAAAGATGCGCGTCACGTCGGTGACGGCGATACGCAGCCGCACGAGCCCGCCGGCCGGCGCATCATATTGCGGCTCTTGATGCCAGTTGGCGGTGCGCACCGTGCCGTAGGTGCCGGCCTTCGCCGCATCGCGCGGCCGGAAGGGCGCGATGAATTGCCCATCGCCCCCGAGCCGCCAGTCGCGCAGGTTCAGCAGCACCTCCGCGTCGAATTCGGGATCGGCCGGGTCCTCGACGACGATCATGCCCGTCATTCCGTGCCCCATCTGCGTCAGCGTATTGCAATGGGGATGATACCAGAAGGTGCCGGCATCGGGCGGCGTGAAGGCGTAGTCGAAGCTGTCTCCGGTATAGACGTAAGGCTGAGTCACGAAAGGCACGCCGTCCATGCGATTGTCGATACGCAGCCCGTGCCAGTGGATCGTCGTCGGCTCGTCGAGCTTGTTGACCAGGTGCGCCGCAAAGGGCCGCCCCTTGATCATCCGGAGAGTAGGCGGCATGCCGTCCTGACCCCAGCTCATCACGTCTCTGGTCGCTCCTGCCTCTGTCAGCAGGGCCTCGGTCTTCAGCGCCGTCAGCAGTTGCGGCTCCGCGGCTGCCTCGGCAAAACCGAATTTGCCGGCAATGCCGATGCCGGCACCATAGGCGCCCGCGACGGCGGATGCCTTCAGCAGGTTGCGGCGGGTAAGGAGAGGCATGGGGCGCTCCGTGATGAGAATGCGTCCTTTTAAAGTTGACCGGCATTTTCATCAATATGGCAGGCGCGGGCCAAACTGCCGCAGTGCTGACGTCGCCGCCTCGCCATAAAGGCGTGCCAAACACCCGGCTGCGCGTGCCAAGCCTTGACAAATCGGAGCGTCCATGCGCTTTTCCGCCCGATTTTCTTGTCGGCGCTTGAGGGTCTTGGAGCCCTTGCAGCCGTCTCAGCACATCCAGGATTTGAGATCATGCATCGCTACCGCAGCCACACATGCGCCGCCCTCCGCAAGACGGATGTCGGCTCGACCGTCCGCATCGCCGGCTGGGTCCACCGCGTTCGCGACCATGGCGGCGTTCTCTTCATCGACCTTCGCGACCATTACGGCATCACCCAGGTCGTCGCCGATCCCGACAGCCCGGCCTTCAAGATGGCCGAAACCGTGCGCGGCGAATGGGTCATCCGCATCGACGGCCTCGTCAAGGCCCGCACCGAAGACACCGTCAACAAGACCATGGCGACCGGCGAGATCGAGCTCTACGCCCAGGAGATCGAAGTCCTCTCCGCCGCCAAGGAACTGCCGCTGCCGGTCTTCGGCGAGCCGGAATATCCGGAAGACGTCCGCCTCAAATATCGCTTCCTCGATCTTCGCCGCGAGACCCTGCACAAGAACATCGTCAAGCGCACCCAGGTGATTTCGGCCATGCGCCGTGAAATGGGCGGCGCGGGTTTCACCGAATATACGACACCGATCCTGACGGCCTCCTCGCCGGAAGGCGCGCGCGACTTCCTCGTGCCTTCCCGTATCCATCCCGGCACCTTCTATGCCCTGCCGCAGGCGCCGCAGCAGTATAAGCAGCTCTTGATGGTCGCTGGCTTCGACCGCTATTTCCAGATCGCGCCGTGCTTCCGCGACGAGGACCCGCGCGCCGACCGCCTGCCGGGCGAATTCTACCAGCTCGACCTCGAAATGAGCTTCGTGACCCAGGAAGATGTCTGGAACACGATGGGCCCGCTGATCACCAAGGTGTTCGAGGAGTTCGCCGAAGGCAAGCCGGTCACCAAGGAATGGCCGCGCATCCCCTATGACGAGGCGATCCGCAAATACGGCTCCGACAAGCCTGATCTGCGCAACCCGATCGTCATGGAAGCGGTGACCGAACATTTCGCCGGCTCCGGCTTCAAGGTCTTCGCCGGCATGATCGCCTCCAACCCGAAGGTTCAGGTCTGGGCGATCCCGGCAAAGACCGGCGGCTCGCGCGCTTTCTGCGACCGGATGAACGCCTGGGCGCAGAGCCAGGGTCAGCCCGGCCTCGGCTACATCTTCTGGCGCAAGGAAGGCGAAAAGCTCGAAGGCGCCGGACCGCTTGCCAAGAACATCGGCGAGGAGCGCACCGACGCGATCCGCACCCAGCTCGGCCTCGATGACGGCGACGCCTGCTTCTTCGTGGCCGGCGAACCGGAAAAGTTCTACAAGTTTGCGGGCGAGGCTCGCACCAAGGCGGGTGAAGAACTCAACCTCGTCGACCGCGACCGCTTCGAGCTGTGCTGGATCGTCGACTTCCCCTTCTTCGAATGGAGCGAAGAGGAGAAGAAGGTCGACTTCGCCCACAACCCGTTCTCGATGCCGCAGGGCGGCCTCGAAGCACTGCAGAACCAGGATCCCTTGACGATCAAGGCTTTCCAGTATGACGCCGTCTGCAACGGCTTCGAAATCGCTTCCGGTTCGATCCGTAACCAGTCGCCGGAAACCATGGTTGCCGCCTTCGAGAAGGTGGGGCTCAGCCAGCAGGACGTCGAGGACCGTTTCGGCGGCCTCTACCGCGCCTTCCAGTACGGCGCGCCCCCGCATGGCGGCGCCGCCTTCGGTATCGACCGCATCATCATGCTGCTCGTCGGCGCCAAGAACCTGCGCGAAATCTCGCTCTTCCCGATGAACCAGCAGGCGCAGGACCTGCTGATGGGCGCGCCGAGCCCGGCAACGCCGACGCAGCTGCGCGAACTTGCGATCCGGCCGATCCCGCCGGTGAAAAAGGACTGATGGTTCTCTCAGCCCGAATGCAAAAGCCCGGCGATGGTTGTCGCCGGGCTTTTGCTATTTCGGTCGCTCACAATGCCGCGTAGATCGCCTCGCGAAGATCGACTGTGAACTTGCCCCACATGCCTTCGAGCGTCGTGTTCGTCAGCGCAACGACCGTCAGTCCGTTGACCGGGTCGATGAACCAGCTATGGCCGTAGACACCGCCCCATTTCAGCGTGCCGGCGGGGAAGGGGACGCCTGCCTCGACCGGGTCTGTGATGACGGACCACCCGAAGCCAAAGCCGGAGCCGGGTTCGTATTGCTGGCGGTGGCCGCCAGCCTGGTCCGTCATCATCATCCGTACGGTCTCGCTCGAGAGCAGCGGCGCGCCGCCCTTGCGGATGGTTTCGAGGATGGCCAGGATGTCACCCGCCGTTCCCGCCATGCCGGCGCCGCCTGAATGGTAGGAGGCCGGATCGAAGATGCGGTTCGGCGCGAAGCGGATGGAGCCCATAAGCGCCGTCACCTCCGCTTCCTCGCCCATCAGCTCCGGTTCCTGTGAAGCGTTCATATAGGCCGCCGCAAGCCGATTGCGGTCGCGAACCGAAAACGCGGTGTCGACAAGTCCGAGCGGCCTCGTCACCAGCCCGGCAACGGCCTCGCCCAGCGGCAGGCCGGTTTCCGCCTCGATGACGCCACCGAGAACATCCAGGGCGACGGAATATTGCCAGTCGCTGCCCGGCGCGAAGCGCAGCGGTGCGCTTGCAATCCGCCGCAGGTTCTCGGCCAGCGGCAGTCCCGGCTGGTCGAGGCCGTCGGAAACGCCGGCGCTGATATAGGGGCCGCCATCCTCTTCGGAGAAGCGGTAACCCAGGCCGGAAGTATGGGTCAGCAGATGGCGGATGCGAATGGTTGCTTCGCCGCCGTCGGGCAGCCTCGGCCGGAAGTCCGGCAGCCATCGCGTCACCGCGTCGTCGAGCCCGATTCTTGCCTGTTCGATGAGCCGCATCGCGGCGATGGTGACGATCGGCTTGGTGATGGAGGCGAGCCTGAAGATAGTGTCCTCGCGCATCGCCACGTCATTTTCGCGATCGGCAAGGCCGGCGGCGCGGCGATGGACGATTTCTCCGTCGCGGGCGACGAGCACCACAGCTCCGACCAGCCGCTTGTCGTCGAGCGCGCTTGTGATTGCCGCGTCGACCGCCGCGGCAAGGGATGAATGCCTGGCGGCCTCTGCCTTTTCGAGGGGAAGACTCATCAGATTAAACCTTCTATAATCACAATGACCGTTCCTGAATATAGCAAGCCGTCTTGAATTTCTAGAGTGATCATTGTGAAAAATAGCGATGACGTGAAAAATCCTCCTGCCCGCCGCCGCGGCCGCCCACCCGCCTTCGACCGCGAGACGGTCCTGGCAGCGGCCCGCGAGACCTTCTGGGCGCACGGATACGAGGGCGCCTCGATAGCCGATCTCACCGCCGCCATGGGCATCACGCCGCAAAGCCTCTATGCCGCCTTCAACTCGAAGGCCGATCTCTATCGTGAGGCGCTGCAACAATACCGAACGCTGGGCGCGAACACGTTTTCGGCGCTCGTCGAGCCGATCGATACCGTCTCTGTCTTCGAGCGTATATTGCGGGGTTCGGCCGCAATCTTTTCGGCGCCGGAGCATCCGAAAGGCTGCATGATCTCGACAGCGGTGCTGAACTGCGCCAGCGAGAACGACGCCGTTGCCAATCATGTCGCGGCGCTGCGCCGTCAGTCGCTGAACATCTTCGCAGCAAGGATCGAGCGCGGCATCCGCGAAGGCGATATCAAGGCCGGGACCAACGCTCGCGCACTGGCACGATTCCTCGCCGCTATCGTCCAGGGAATGTCGGTGCAGGCGAGGGATGGGGCCTCATATGAGGATTTGCTCGATATCGCAGCGCTGGCCATCGCCGAAGTTGCCCGCCATCGTGCCTGAAAAAGAAAAGGCTCGGCAGCGGAACTGCCGAGCCCCTTATCCGTGAAAAAGGCCGATCAGTCGTTGGCCGTAACCTTGACGCCGAGCACCTGCGGCAGCGTGTTCGGAGCGCCCATAGCGGCGCCGACGATCGTCGGGAAGGGCACCGGCTTTTCAGGCGCGGCGCTGACCGTCAGGCTCTTCGGGTCGTCGAGGAAGGTGTTGACGGCGGCCGAAACGGCATTCTGCAGCTCCGGGATATTCAGCTGGGCCAGCATGATCGGCGTCATCGCCTTCAGCGAATCCGCCATCTGCTTGCCGGACATATTCTGCTGCGAACCGGCATAGTCGAGCGCGCGCTTGGTGATAGAGGCATCTTCGAAGCGCACCTTTGCGCCCTCGAAAGACAGTTGCTGCATCAGACCGAGCATGGCGAGGCCGAGCGCCTGCTGCGACTGTTCCTTGTTCGGGTTGGCTTCGGATTCCTTCATCGCATCCTGCATCGACTTGATGAAGGCCATCGTGTAGCCCGAGATTTTGAAGCCAAGGTTCAGCTTGCCGACGTTGGTGAAGTCGAAGGCGAATTCCGAAATGTCGATCGTGCCCGGCGCGAGTTCCCAGGCGCCCTTCATGGTGATGTCGCCCTGGATGTGCTGCAGGGCGAGCTTCTCGATCGCATCCTTGCTCTGCGGATCTTCGGCCTTGCTGAGATCGGCCTTCATGCTCTTGAAGGCGCCGTCGAAATCGAAGCCGGATTCATCTTCGCGCAGCGTCAGATTCATGTCGCTCTGGAGCACGGAGAAGACTTCCGCACCATCCTTGACCACCTTCAGCGGCCCGGTATGGGCGGTTTCATAGAGCATCATGGTGTCGAGCGAGTCGCCGCCCGGCGTCGCCGGAACGGAAATGCCGCCGAGCGTCAATTCCTGCGCGGTCACCGTGACGCCTTCTTTCGTCGTGTTGATGTCGGGGAAGGCGGCTTCTTCGATGTAGTAGCCGCCATCCTCGTCTTCCTCGACGCCGGAAAGGGTGACTTCGCCGATGGCAAGGCTCTCGCCGCCGGTCGGTTTTACGCTGACATTCTTCAAGACAACGGTCGTGCCGTCGATATCGACGCCATCAGCCGAGATCGTTCCGCCCTGTGCTTCATAGGCAGCATTGAGCTTCTTCAGCAGATCGGCGCCGTCGAGAGCGAAAGCCGAGCCGGTGAGCGAGAAAAAGGCTGCGCCCGACAGCATCAGCCGCGTTGTCCGGTAAAAATTCATGGGGTGATTCCTCTTGTGGCGTGTGGCGGTTTGGAAATCTGCAGTTACGCTACTACGGATTGGGCCTGCTTTATATTGCGGCCCACTAATTTTTTGTTGAAGGGAAGGGCAAACGAAATCCAAATTGCCGCGATGAGCTTGTCTCATCCTTTGATGTCGGCCGGAAGACTTCATCCACAGCTGCAATGGGCCGGATTCCTTGCCCGCCGGGCTCTTCTGAGCTAGTCAGGACCCATGGGACAAGAGATTTTGCCGCCCTCGGGCGGAGACGACGACAATATTCAACCGGTCGACCTCAAGGCGGCGCTCGAGCAGCGTTACCTCGCCTATGCGCTGTCGACCATCATGCATCGCGCCCTGCCTGACGTGCGCGACGGGCTGAAACCCGTCCACCGCCGTATCGTCTATGCGATGCACGACATGGGCCTGCGGCCGACCGCGGCCTTCAGGAAATGCGCCAAGATCGTCGGCGAAGTGATGGGTAACTACCATCCACACGGCGACCAGTCGATCTACGACGCGCTTGCCCGTCTCGCCCAGGATTTCTCGCAGCGCTATACGCTGGTCAATGGCCAGGGCAATTTCGGCAATATCGACGGCGATAGCCCCGCCGCCATGCGTTACACCGAATCGAAGATGACGGCGGTTTCCGAACTGCTGCTCGAAGGCATCGACCAGGATGCCGTCGATTTCCGTGACACCTACGATGAGTCGAATTCCGAACCGGTCGTCCTTCCCGGCGCCTTCCCGAACCTGCTTGCCAACGGTTCGTCCGGCATCGCCGTCGGCATGGCGACATCGATCCCGTCGCACAATGTCCATGAGCTTTGCGACGCCGCCCTGCATCTGATCAAACATCCGGATGCCACCGTCGAAAAGCTCGTCGAATTCATTCCCGGCCCGGATTTCCCCACCGGCGGCATCATCATCGACAACCGCGACAGCATCATCGAGAGCTACCGCACCGGCCGCGGCGGCTTTCGCGTGCGGGCGAAGTGGCAGACCGAGGATCTCGGCCGCGGCGGCTACCAGATCGTCGTCACCGAAATTCCCTTCCAGGTACAGAAATCACGCCTGATCGAGAAGATTGCCGAACTGCTGATCGCCCGTAAGCTGCCGCTGTTGGAAGACATCCGCGATGAATCGGCCGAGGACATCCGCATCGTCCTGGTGCCGAAGAGCCGCACCGTCGATCCGACGATCCTGATGGAATCGATGTTCAAGCTGACGGAACTCGAAAGCCGCTTCCCGCTGAACATGAACGTCCTGTCCATGGGCCGCATTCCCAGGGTCATGGCGCTGAACGAAGTGCTGAAGGAGTGGCTGGATCATCGCCGCGAGGTGCTGCAGCGCCGCTCGCGATTCCGCCTGGCGGCGATCGACAGGCGTCTCGAGATCCTCGGCGGTCTTCTGATCGCCTACCTCAACATCGACGAGGTGATCCGCATCATCCGCGAGGAAGACGAGCCGAAGCCCGTCATGATGGCGCGATGGGATCTGACCGACAATCAGGTCGAGGCGATCCTCAACATGCGGCTGCGCGCCCTGCGCAAGCTGGAAGAATTCGAGATCCGCAAGGAATTCGACGAGCTCACAAAGGAAAAGGGCGAGATCGAGGCGTTGCTCGCCTCCGACGACAAGCAGTGGCAGACGGTTGCCTGGGAAATTGGCGAGGTAAAGAAGAAATTCGCCAAGGCGACCGAGGTTGGCCGCCGCCGTACCCAGTTCGCCGATGCGCCCGAAGCCGACGAGGAAGCGATCCAGCAGGCGATGATCGAGAAGGAACCGATCACCGTCGTCATTTCCGAAAAGGGCTGGATCCGCGCGCTGAAGGGCCACATCGCCGATACGGCGACGCTGACCTTCAAGGAAGGCGACGGCCTGAAGGTGGCCTTCCCGGCGCAGACGACGGACAAGATCCTGATCGTCACCACAGGCGGCAAGGCCTTCACGCTCGGCGGCGACAAGCTGCCGGGTGGCCGCGGCCATGGCGAGCCGCTGCGCATCATGGTCGACATGGACAACGACCAGGCGGTGTTGACCGCTTTCGTCCACGACCCCTCGCGCAAGCAACTGATCGTTTCCACGGCCGGCAACGGCTTCGTCGTTCCCGAAGCCGAGCTGGTCGCCAATACGCGCAAGGGCAAGCAGATCATGAACGTCGCGCTGCCCGAGGAAACGCAACTGCTCGTGCCCGTCAGCGGCGATCATGTCGCCGTAGTCGGCGAAAACCGCAAGCTGCTGGTCTTCCCGCTGGTGCAGGTGCCGGAAATGTCACGCGGCAAGGGTGTGCGCCTGCAGCGTTACAAGGATGGCGGCATTTCCGACGTCCGATGCTTCGCAATATCGGATGGCCTCGTCTGGGAAGACAGCGCCGGCCGCACCTTCACGAAGAACAAGGACGAGCTCGCCGAATGGCTTGCCGACCGCGCCACCGCCGGCCGCACTGTGCCGAAGGGCTTCCCGCGCAGCGGTAAATTCGCGGGCTGAGCTTTTACAGCGCCGCGCTCAATTTAGGTGCGGGCTGTAACGCTTTGATTTGCTGCAGAAGTAAATTCCGCGCCCGGCTCTTGGCGGATGCGGGAACTTCTCTATCTCATTGCTGTTACCAAAAATAAGAGAAGGCCGGTTGCGTGGGCGGACGGAACGGCTGTGGCTCGTGCGCCTGGGGAAGGCGCGCGTGCCCTTACCGGAGGAAAAAAGATGCCCGCCAGCACCATAAAACTGCATGTCAGCCACACCTACAAGGCGCCGCCCGCTGTCGTCTATGACGCCTGGCTCAACCCCGAAATCGCCCGGCGCTTCCTGTTTGCGACCGATGACGGTCATGTCATCCGTGCCGAGATTGATCCGCATGTCGGCGGCCGTTTCTTCATCGTCGATCGCCGCCCGACGGGAGATGCTTTCCATCAGGGTGTCTTTCTGGAATTGAAGCGCCCTCGGCACATGGTCTTCAGCTTCTCGGTCGAAGACCACGACCACAATTGCGACCGTGTCGAGATCGACATCGAGCCTCTCGGCGGCGGCAGCCGCCTGACGCTGACCCATGAAATGTGCGCCGAGTGGGCCGAACACGAGGAAAAGACCCGGCGGGGCTGGGCGCATGTCATCGAAGGGCTCGGCAGGGAGTTGGAACAGCAGCAGTTGAAGGCTACGGGTTGAGCGGAACGCTGAAATCCCGAAGGAAGCGGGTCGCGCCTTCCTCGTCGATCTCGCCGGCGGCGACGGCAAGGACGAAAGCGTAGAGATTGGCGTCGGTGGTTTCTATCTCGTAGCCATTTTCGAGAAGGAATACGCCGGCGGTGACGATCGCGATGCGCTTGTTGCCGTCGACGAATGCGTGGTTGCGGGCAAGGCCGAAAAGATAGGCGGCGGCGAGTTCTATGACGTCTTCGCAGCCGTAATGGGCTTTATGCATCGGCCGGCCGAGAGCGGATTCCAGCGCGCCTTCGTCACGCAGTCCGGCAAGCCCGCCGAATCGCTCGATCTGCATCGTCTGCAGGCTCTCCACCAATGGCCTTGTCAGGAATTTCAAGGCCATTATTCGGCCAGCTTCTTCAGGGCAACCTTATATTTGTCCATGAAATAGCGCGCCGCCTCAAGCTGACGGGACAAATCCTCATCGGCCGGTTTCAAATTGATGCCGCCGTTTTCCATTTGCAATTCCAGCGAGTCGCCTGCTTTTAATCCAAGGCGATCCAGCACCTCTTTGGGAATGATGACACCCTCGGAGTTTCCGATCTTGCGGATCGTGACGTTCATCGCTCTATCCTCTGTGATAACGCCATTATAACATGGCGCCGGGCAGGCGACAACGTCGCGTCATGCCTGTTGCCTGATGCTCTTTCCTCGCACCATCCAGAAGCAATGTCCGGCGATCGCGGCCACCAGGATGCCGCCGCCGAGGAGTGTCATCGTCGCCGGCGTTTCGGCAAAGATCAGCCAGACCCAGATCGGCGCGAGCACCGTTTCCAGGAGATAGAACATGCCGACCTCGGGCGCGGAGAGATAGCGCGGCCCGGTCGCAAGGCACCAGAAGGCAACGGGCATCATGATGGCGCCGTTGAAGAGGATCCAGCCGGGATGGGCGATGGAAAAGCCGGAGGGCAGCGCTTGCGCGAGACCGAGCGCGGCCGGCAGAATGGCGGCGAGCAGCGGCACGAAGCCCATTTCCTGGCGCGAGGCGCGCCCGACCGTGATGGCCGCGGCAAGAATGAGGGCGCTGAGAAGCGCCATGGCGTCGCCAAAAAAATGGCCGCTGGAAAGCCCTTCGCTGACGATCAGTCCGACGCCTGATATCATGAACAGCATGGCGATCAGCGTTGCGGCCTGCGGCTTCTCCTTGAGGAAAATCCAGGAAAGAAGCGCCCCGAACATCGGGTTGAAGGCGACGATGAAGACGACATTGGCTGTGGTCGTATTGAAGACGGCCAGCACGAAGGTGAGGGAGGAGATGCCGTAGAGCAGACCGGCGAGCAGGCCCGGTCGCCCCGGAACCAGGACCGGCCATTTGCCGGAAGCAAGGCGAATCGTTCCAAGGATGACGAGCGTGGCAAGAACCGTTGCCGCACTTCGCATTCCGAGAACCGACCAGATGTCGCCGTCGCCAAGGCGGACGAGCGGGATATCCATCGAAAGCGCCAGGCCGCCGATCGCCGTCAGCAGCAAGCCCTTCCTGTGATCGGAACGAGCGGAAGGTAACATTCAGTCGTGGGTGCTTTCGGGCATGGTGGAGGGGTCGAAACGTTCCCAGCCGCGCGGGGTCAGATGCTCCTGCGGCTGGAAGCGTGTCTTGTAGTCCATTTTCCGCGACCCTTGAACCCAATAGCCGAGATAGACATGCGGCAGGCCGAGCGCTTTCGTGCGCCTGACATGGTCGAGAATCATGAAGGTGCCGAGCGAACGCCGCTCGAGCCCCGGATTGAAATAGGAATAGACCATCGACAGCCCGTCGCTCATCGTGTCGGTCAGCGCGGCGGCAAGCAGTTCGCCCTTCGGCCGCTCTTCCAGCCCGGAGCCTTCCTCGCGCCGGCGGTATTCGACGATTCGGGTGTTCACATGCGTGTCTTCCACCATGATCGCATAGTCGAGGACGGTCATGTCGGACATGCCGCCCTGCTGGTGGCGGAAATCGAGATAGCGTCGGAAGAGCGAATATTGCTCGCTGGAAGGCTGGGCCGCAAATTCGGTGGCGATGACGTCGGAATTGGCGGCAAGCACCCGCTTCATCGATTTCGTCGGCTCGAATTCCTGGGCGAGGATTCGCACGGAAACGCAGGCCCGGCAGGATTCGCAGGCCGGGCGGTAGGCGATGTTCTGCGAACGGCGGAAACCGCCCTGTGTCAGGATGTCGTTCATCTCGGCGGCGCGCGGACCGACGAGATGGGTGAACACCTTGCGCTCCATCTCATGCGGCAGATACGGACATGCAGCCGGAGCCGTCAGATAAAACTGCGGGGATGGCGTCGTCTGCGTATTCATTTGTCGCGGAAGTTTCCTTGTCGAGACAGTGCCGTTTTCTGACAGCATGACCTAAGAATAGAAAACGTCAACAGCGGGGCGGTTCCTGCCCTTCATTTCAGTCTTCTAATTTTAGATATGGAGCGCCTGCAACACCCGGCAAAGGGAAGGCGGAGACTTTATTTCGTCTCCGCCCGATGGTCTCAGGCCGTGCGCACCGTCACGGTGCCGACCAGCAGGTCGTGGATGAGACGGCTGCGCTCGATAAACAGGCCGGCAAGCAGGATGAGCGGCGTCAGCACCGAGTTGAGGATCCAGAACAGCGCCAGATGCACGATCGCCGTCAGGAAATCCATCGGCCGGCCGTCGACGCGCACGATCGCGATTCCCATCGCGCGCATGCCGAGCGAGGCCTGGCTCGATCCGCCCACGGTCAGGCCGAAATAAATGCCGGCGACGATGACGAAGAGGGCAGGGTAAAGCAGGAAGCCGAGGCCGAGCGTGAGGATCGACAGGAAGAACAGCACGACAGCGGCCGGAATCCAGAGCAGCGCCACGATGACGTAATCGAGGATGAAGGCGAGGACGCGGCGGCTCAACACGCCGCTATAGGCGCGCCAGTCCTCCGGTGCGGCATAAAGCGGGTTGGGGTTGTAGCTCATCTCAATCTCCTCAGGAAAAGCGATGCCGCTGATATGGTATCGGCGGGACGAAATACAATAATTCGCCTCATACTCACCGTTTGCTGAGAATTTTCGCCACCTCGACCGCGAAATAGGTGAGAATGCCGTCGCATCCCGCCCGCTTGAACGACAGCAGCGTTTCGAGCATCGCCCGTTCGCCGTCGATCCAGCCGTTCATCGCCGCCGCCTTGATCTGCGTGTATTCGCCTGAAACCTGATAGGCGAAGGTCGGCAGGCCGAAGGCCTCCTTCATGCGCCAGCAGATGTCGAGATAGGGCAGGCCGGGCTTGACCATCAGCATGTCGGCGCCTTCCTCGACGTCGAGTGCGGCGTCGCGGATTGCTTCGGTGCCGTTGGCCGGGTCGATATAATAGGTCTTCTTGTCGCCTTTCAGCAGCCCGCCGGTCGAGATCGCCTCGCGATAGGGGCCGTAGAAAGCAGAAGCGAATTTCGTCGCATAGCTCATGATGCCGACGCTCTGGTGGCCGGCGGCATCGAGCGCCATGCGGATCACGCCGATGCGTCCGTCCATCATTTCCGACGGCGCGATGATGTCTGCGCCGGCATCGGCCTGCATCACGGCGGCGCGCGCCACTTGGTCGACCGTCTCGTCATTGACGATCTCGCCGTCTCTCAGGATGCCGTCATGGCCATGGCTGGTGAAGGGATCGAGCGCGACGTCGGTGATGATGCCGATATTAGGCACGGCCTTCTTGATCGCCGCCGTCGCCTGGTTGATCAGGTTGTTGGCTTCGAGGCTGTTGGAACCGGTCTCGTCGCGCAGTTCCATCTCGATGTTCGGAAAGGTCGCGAGCGCCGGAATGCCGAGGCCGGCGGCTTCCTTTGCGGCTTCGACGGCTTTGTCGATGCTCATGCGGTTGACGCCCGGCATGGCCGGGATCGGATCGACGATGCCGGAGCCCGGTACGATGAAGATCGGCCAGATCAGGTCGTCGACCGTCAGCCGGTTTTCCTGTACGAGACGGCGCGTCCAGTCCGCCTTGCGGTTGCGCCGCATGCGGCGGTGGCCGGTGATTTCGTCGACGAGATGCGTCTTGTCCTGCATGATATCTATCCCCAGCCCATTCCATTTATCGGAGCGCTCATTATCATGGCGCCCGGAAAATCCAAACCGGACGATTGGCCGCGGCGGAAAAACTGCTTGTAACGATGCAACCCCGAACAGATGTTTGCGCTTATGGAAACCGACTCCCCGACGATACCGAAACGCACGCTGGCGGATCTTCTCTTTATTCTCTTCCTCAGGCTGGTCGCCGTCTCCTGCTTCTGGTTCGGGCTGCAATACTGGGCGATGCTCGTCGGTTATTCGCTGGTCGGCACCGGCCGCTTCGATCTTTTGAGCCTGCCGTGGAAGGTGGCGAGCATCAGCCTTGCCGTGCTGTTCCCCGTCGCTTCCCTCGGGCTTTGGCTGACCGTCTCCTGGGGGCCCGTCATCTGGGTGCTGGCGGCCGGAGGCCAGATCGTGATGCACGGGCTGCTGCCCGAGATTTTCGGCGCCAACCAGCTGATCATCCTGCTGCATGGCATGGTCGCCGTCGTCTACTGGATTTTCCGCCTTCTGCTCTGGCTGGAAAAGCGCCGGCACCGCCGCCAGGTAAGCGTTGATTTACCCTGAGACAACGTGGGGTTTCCGGTAAGGCTCCATTAAGCCTGCGGTTTAAGTCGAATTTTATATGTATTCGATAGGGTCTCACTCAAGGCGGGAAGAAAACGACACCGCCAAACAAAACAGTGAGGCAGTCAAATGAACACGAAAATCAAGCCGCAGGCGGTATCCAACTTCCGTGACCAGCAGGATCAGGGCATCCGTGATCTTTACATGGAATCCCTTCATCTTGTCGAACGTCTTCATCGCCGTCTTCTCGATGTCATCAAGGACGAGTTCGACCGTCAGGGCCGCAGCGATGTCAACGCCATCCAGGCGCTGCTCCTTTTCAACATCGGCAATTCCGAGCTGACCGCCGGCGAGCTGCGCTCGCGGGGCTACTATCTCGGCTCCAACGTTTCCTACAACGTCAAGAAGCTGGTCGACCTCGGCTTCATCAACCACCAGCGCTCGCGCATCGACCGCCGCTCGGTCCGCATCAGCCTGACCGAAACCGGCCAGGACATCGCCGAAACGGTCGCCAAACTCTACGAACGCCACATCGCCTCGATCGACAAGGTCGGCGGCATCGGCACCGACGAGTTCACCCAGATGAACAAGCTGCTCCAGCGGCTCGATCGTTTCTGGAACGACCAGATCCTGTATCGCCTCTAAGACCCTCGACCTCCTTTCAGGGTTGAAAACCGGATGCGTTCCCTGCGCGTCCGGTTTTGCCGTTTGCACCCGCGTGGCATCTTTGCAACGCACGGCGGCCAAGCGTAAAGGCCGGTATTCAAGCCGTTTTTTAGCCGTTATTAACCGGCACGATTTACCCCGTCATATGGTTCGTTGCGTGATGAACTCGGCCATCGGCAGCTGCCCTCGGCCTGACAACACGAATTGGCCATATTGGTGTGGCAGCGGAGTGTTTGACAACCGGCGCTTTCAATGGACCAGGAACGTTCAGGCTTTCGTATCGCAATCTTGTGATGCGGCGGGCGGGCTTTTCTGATGTGCCGGGAGAACGAATGGATAGGGATCTGCGTTACGGCGCAGTGATATCGCAAAGCGCCGCGCTTCCTTTATAGCGGCATTCAGTGGTTGGGACTATGTCGAAGAAAAACGGAAATGAAGCTCTCTCGCGCCGCGCTTTCCTTGCGTCCGCGGCAACGATTGGCGCCAGCGCGATGGCTGCGCCGGCATTGGCGCAGTCAGCGCTCGATACGCTGATCAACGCGCCGCGCCGCGGCAACTGGGACGACCAGTTCGATGCCAAAGCTGCTTCGCGCACGGCGACCGCCGTCGTTTCCAACACGCCGATCCTCGGTCCCCAATCGGTGGCAAGCGCCCAGCAGGCGATCATGCAGTATCAGCAGATCGCGGCCGCCGGCGGCTGGCCGGAAGTCAATCCCGGCGACCAGCGTCTGCAGCTCGGCGTTTCCTCTCCCGCCGTCCAGGCGCTGCGCCAGCGTCTCGCGATCACCGGCGACCTGCCGCGCGAGGCCGGCATGTCGAACGCCTTCGATTCCTATGTCGACGGCGCCGTCAAGCGCTTCCAGGCGCGCCACGGCCTGCCGTCCGACGGCGTTCTCGGCGAATTCACGCTGAAGGCGATGAACATCCCGGCCGATGTCCGCCTGCAGCAGCTGAACACCAATCTGGTGCGCCTGCAGACCTTCCCGGAAGATCTCGGCCGCCGCCACCTGATGGTCAACATTCCGGCCGCCTATGTCGAGGCCGTCGAAGACGGCAGCGTTGCGACGCGCCATACCGCGGTCGTCGGCCGTCTCAGCCGCCCGACACATCTCGTCAATTCCAAGGTCTACGAGGTTATCCTCAACCCGTACTGGACCGCGCCGCGCTCGATCGTCGAGAAGGACATCATGCCGCTGATGCGCAAGGATCCGACCTATCTCGAAAAGAACGCGATCCGCCTGATCGACGGCAAGGGCAACGAAGTTTCGCCGGAGACCGTCGACTGGAACGGCGAAGCGCCGAACCTGATGTTCCGCCAGGACCCGGGCAAGATCAACGCCATGGCCTCGACGAAGATCAACTTCTACAACAAGAACGGCGAGTATATGCACGACACGCCGCAGCAGGGCCTGTTCAACAAGCTCATGCGTTTCGAATCGTCGGGCTGCGTCCGCGTTCAGAACGTGCGCGACCTGTCGACCTGGCTGCTGCGCGAGACGCCGGGCTGGAACCGCCAGCAGATGGAGCAGGTGATCGCGAGCGGCGTCAACACGCCGATCAAGCTCGCCACGGAAGTTCCGGTCTATTTCGTCTATATCTCCGCCTGGGGCATGCCCGACGGCATCGTCCAGTTCCGCGACGACATCTATCAGATGGACGGCAATGCCGAACTCGCGCTCGACACCACGGCCGGCATGGAACAGCCGGTTCAGTAAGCGGCGACCCCAGTGTCGTGATTTTGAGAACCGCGCCTTCGGGCGCGGTTTTTTCATGCCGGGAGGGCCCCTGCGTTCATGTCGCCGCCATTCATCGGTGCCATGCTGTCGCAAAATGGCAGGAGCGCGCGGTTTGCTCAGCAAATGTCGTTCTTCGTATTGCCCTTGCTCCGGCGGAAGGCTAATACCTCAGCGCATTCCAGTTGAGGAGCCCGCCCATGACCAATGCTTCCACCGAATCCTTCTTCAATCGCTCGCTTGCGGACGTCGATCCGGAAATCTTCGGCGCGATCGGAAAGGAACTCGGTCGCCAACGGCACGAGATCGAACTGATCGCTTCCGAGAACATCGTCTCCCGCGCCGTGCTGGAAGCCCAGGGCTCCATCATGACCAACAAATATGCCGAGGGTTATCCCGGCAAGCGTTATTACGGCGGCTGCCAGTTCGTCGATATCGCCGAGGAGCTGGCGATCGAGCGCGCCAAGAAGCTGTTCGGCGTTAATTTCGCCAACGTCCAGCCGAATTCCGGCTCGCAGATGAACCAGGCCGTGTTCCTGGCGCTGCTCCAGCCCGGCGACACCTTCATGGGTCTCGACCTGAATTCGGGCGGCCATCTCACGCACGGTTCGCCGGTCAACATGTCCGGCAAGTGGTTCAACGTCGTTTCCTACGGCGTGCGCGAAGGCGACAACCTGCTCGACATGGATGACGTTGCCCGCAAGGCCGAAGAGCACAAGCCGAAGCTGATCATCGCCGGCGGCACCGCCTATTCCCGTATCTGGGACTGGAAGCGCTTCCGCGAGATCGCCGACAGCGTCGGCGCCTATCTGATGGTCGACATGGCCCACATCGCCGGTCTCGTCGCCGGTGGTCAGCATCCGTCGCCGTTCCCGCATTGCCATGTCGCGACGACCACGACCCACAAGTCGCTGCGCGGCCCGCGCGGCGGCGTCATCCTCACCAATGAAGAGGATCTGGCCAAGAAGTTCAATTCGGCTGTCTTCCCCGGCCTGCAGGGCGGTCCGCTGATGCACATCATCGCTGCCAAGGCCGTCGCCTTCGGCGAGGCGCTGCAGCCGGAATTCAAGGACTACGCCGCCCAGATCGTCAAGAACGCCCGTGCGCTTGCCGAAACGCTGATCGCAGGCGGCCTCGACGTCGTTTCCGGCGGCACCGACAACCACCTGATGCTCGTCGACCTGCGCAAGAAGAACGCCACCGGCAAGCGCGCCGAGGCAGCGCTCGGCCGCGCCTACGTCACCTGCAACAAGAACGGCATTCCCTTCGACCCGGAAAAGCCCTTCGTCACCTCGGGCGTGCGCCTGGGTGCGCCGGCCGGCACGACCCGCGGCTTCAAGGAAGCCGAATTCCGCGAAATCGGCAATCTCATCGTCGAGGTTCTCGACGGCCTGAAGGTCGCCAATTCGGATGAAGGCAACGCTGCCGTCGAAGCCGCCGTGCGCGGCAAGGTGGTCAACCTCACGGACCGCTTCCCCATGTATGGTTACATGGGGTAAGGAGTAGGGATGCGCTGCCCCTATTGCGGTTCGGAAGATACCCAGGTCAAGGATTCGCGTCCGGCGGAGGACAATACGTCCATCCGCCGGCGGCGCATCTGTCCGGATTGCGGCGGCCGTTTCACCACCTTCGAGCGCGTGCAGTTGCGCGAGTTGATGGTCACCAAGAAAACCGGTCGCAAGGTGCCTTTCGACCGCGAAAAGCTGGTGCGATCCTTCGAAGTGGCGCTGCGTAAGCGGCCCGTCGAGCGGGACCGCATCGAGCGCGCCGTTTCCGGCATCGTCCGCCGGCTTGAAAGCTCCGGCGAGACCGAGATTTCCTCCGAGCAGATCGGTCTTCAGGTGCTCGAAGCCATGAAGAGCCTCGACGATGTCGGCTTCGTGCGCTACGCTTCGGTCTATCGGGATTTCTCGCTTGCCGAGGATTTCGAGAAAGTCATTTCGGAAATCAACGCCAAGATCGCCCGCGACCCGCTGGACGGATGAGCCATGAGCATCACGCCGCATGACGAACGTTTCATGGCGGCGGCGATCCGTCTGTCTCGTCAGCATCTCGGCCGTACCGCCACCAACCCTTCCGTCGGCTGCTTGATCGTCAAGGATGGCGCCATCGTCGGCCGCGCCGTGACCGCCCTCGGCGGCCGCCCGCATGCCGAGCCGCAGGCGCTCGCGGAAGCCGGCGAGCTTGCCCGCGGCGCAACGGCCTATGTCACGCTCGAACCCTGCTCGCATCATGGCAAGACGCCACCCTGCGCCGAGGCTTTGATTGCCTATGGCGTCGCCCGCGTCGTCATCAGCGTCACCGATCCCGATCCCCGCGTCTCCGGCCGCGGCATCGCCATGCTGCGCGATGCGGGCATCGAGGTAGATGCCGGCGTGCTGGAGGCGGAGGGCCGGCATTCGCTTGCCGCCTATCTCACCCGCCAGACGAAGAACCGTCCCTATGTGACTCTCAAGCTTGCCGTTTCCGCCGACGGCATGATCGGCCGCCAGGGGGCAGGGCAGGTGGCGATTACGGGGCCAGAGGCCCGCGCCCAGGTCCAGGCGCTGCGTGCCGAAACCGATGCGATCCTCGTCGGCATCGGCACGGCGATATCGGACGATCCGCTGCTGACGGTGCGCACACCGGGGCTTGAGGCGTATTCGCCTGTTCGGATCGTGCTCGATCCCAATCTGGCCTTGCCGCTGGCGAGCAAGCTGGTTGCGACAGCGCGCGACGTGCCGGTCATCGTGGTGGCGAGTGAAGAGATTTCACCGCTCGGCTCGGAGGCGGACGGTACCCCACCCACCGGCCTCGCCGACATTCAATCCCGCCGCACCGCCCTCGAAGCCGCCGGCGTCGAAATCGTCTACTGCAATCCCTACCATCCCGAAGTCCTGCTGCCGGCGCTTGCCACGCGCGGCATTTCCTCGCTTCTGGTCGAGGGTGGCGCCAAGACTGCCCGGCTTTTCCTCGATGCAGGCCTCGTCGACCGTATCCAGCTCTATCAGGCGCCTCTCGTCATCGGCGAAGGCGGTATTGAATCCCCCCTGCGGGCAACCGACATACCATCCGGTTTCGCCCATCGGGGCACGTCTCTATACGGCGCTGATCGCCTGGACGAATATGAAAGAGAGAATTGATGTTCACCGGAATTGTCACTGATATCGGTACGATCGAATCCGTTTCGGCGTTGAAGGAAGGCATCAAGCTGCGCGTCGCGACCGCTTATGATCCTTCGACCATCGATATGGGCGCGTCCATCTCCCATTCCGGCATCTGCCTCACTGTGACCGGCCTGCCGCAGGAAGGCAGCAATGGCCGCTGGTTCGAGGTGGAAGCCTGGGAAGAGGCGCTGCGGCTGACGACGATCGGCACCTGGCGCGAAGGCAGCCGCATCAATCTGGAACGGTCGCTGAAGATCGGCGATGAACTCGGCGGCCATATCGTATCCGGCCATGTCGATGGCAAGGCTGAGATCCTCTCGGTGACATCGGAGGGCGACGCCACGCGTTACCGCCTGCGCGCACCCGAACATCTGGCGAAATTCGTCGCTCCCAAGGGGTCGATCGCACTCGACGGCACCTCGCTGACCGTCAACGCGGTCGATGGCACGGATTTCGACGTCCTGCTCATCCGCCATACGCTCGAGGTCACCACCTGGGGCAATCGCAAGGCCGGCGATTTCGTCAATTTCGAAGTCGATACCATGGCGCGTTATGCCGCCCGGCTGGCCGAATTCCCTACCGCGAAAACTGAATGATCTCGCCGTTATACTGCGTGCGCGCCGTCTGGCGAAAGCCGAGTTTGGCTGCGACCCTGAGCGACGCCTCGTTTTCCGGGCTGATGATGCAGCTCATCGGCTTTCCCGGAAAATGCATATCCGCCCAGCCGATCAGGGCCGCCAGCGCTTCGGTGGCGTAACCGCGCCCGTGCGCCGAGGGCATCAGCGCCCAGCCGACCTCCATCGTTCCCTCGATCGAGGGCTCCATCTCGCGGCGGGCTTCCAGGAAGCCGGCTTCGCCGATGAAGAGGCCGCTCTGCTTTTCCACGATCGCGAGAAAGCCGAAGCCCATATGGTGCCACATGCCGGCAATGCGCAGCATGCGGCTCCAGCTCTGCTCGCGCGTCGACGGCGCGCCGGTGATGAAGCGAACGACATCCTCGTCCGCCCATAGCGCCGCATGCGCCTCGAAATCGCCGAGGCTGTGGGGGCGAAGCGTCAGCCGCTCCGTTTCGAGTGTCGGAATGTCGGTCACATCTGATCCTTTGAAAATCACCCTCTCAGGCGCCGGGTTCGCCGTCCCAATAATCGAGGTGGCTTTCCGGCCGCCCGATATGGCGGAAGCGTCCGGGCTTGGCGCCATCCCTGTTGGTCTTGGCAAGGAACTTTCCGGAATCGGGATATTCGACGATCTCCGTCTTCGCCATCGTCGAAATGCCGAGATAGACGAGCGTCACCGTGCCTGAATTGATGATCTGGTGCGCCGTTTCCGGCCCGCCGGCCGGTGCGCCGAGCACGTCGCCTGCTTTGATCGCATGGCGCTCGTCGCCGAAACGATATTCGCCGGCGCCTGACATCACGTAGAAAAGTTCGTCTTCGACATGGTGATTGTGGAAGGGACAGCTCGATTTTCCCGGCGGCACCTCGTTGTAGCTGATGCCGAGGCCGGCAAGGCCGAGAAGGGCGCCGAACGAGGCGTCGGCGCCTTCGTAGAGCTCACCCTGTTTCCAATGGTCGAGCTTGAGATCGGCGATATTGATCACCGCTTTCGATTCCGTCGCCATGATGTCCTCCTGTTGCAGGGAGAGAAACCATCATAGCGGGAAAAAATTCAATGAGTTTTTCTGAGATCCCGGCATGGGCGGAGAGGAGACGCCGCCCATGCGGGAAGCCGTCAGCGGACGTAGAAGGTCAGGCTTCCGTCGGCCGCCTGTTCGGCGTTGACGATGTTGCGGACGTCGACGCCCTCGTTGTTGAGCCGGTGGGCAAGTGACCTGTTGGCGTCGATCGAGGCCTGGATGCCGTGAATGGCCTGGTCGGAACGCTCAGGCGCCGAGCGCGGGCCGGTCGTCCCGTCGTCGCTATTGCGCCAATTGTAAACCTGCTCGACGTTGAAATCATTGCCCTGGAAGGTCCTGAGCGTATGCTCGATGCCCTGGGTGGTGTTCATCCCAAGGCTTTCGGCCCGGCTGACGCCGGCAAATGCCATGGAGGAGAGGGCTGCGGCGAGGGTGACGGTGACAATTCGGTTCATGATCATATCCTTTCATCTGCTTTGACGGTCGGCTGTCGTTGCAGGGGATCGTCGGTGTCACGACATGGAATTGGCGCTCCGCCCCTCTCGGTTCAATGGCTTAAGCCACTGAAAAACCATTAAAAATTCTTCATGAAAATCGCCTTCGAATTGCCGTTTTCCAAGCATCCGGCAAAGCCGGCTCGCAACGCTCGTCCCGTTGTGTACGGATTGTGCGGCTATCCCTTTGCGGATATTTCCTCTTTCCGTGTTGCTGCATCGGGCGAAATTGCTTGCCATTCGCCCGAAGGCGTGTTTTGACCGCGGCCTGCCGAGTGGAAAATGTCCCACGAACCGAAGGTGAACCATGTCGAGAGAGACCGCTCCCCATATTTTGATCGTCGAAGCCCGCTTCTACGACGACATGGCCGACGCGCTGCTCGAAGGCGCGACCTTTGCGCTCAAGGAAGCCGGCGCTACCTACGAGGTGGTCACCGTTCCCGGCGCGCTGGAAATTCCGGCGGCGATTGCCATGTCGCTCGATGGGGACGACAATGGCGGCACGCATTATGACGGCTATGTCGCCCTCGGCATGGTCATCCGCGGCGAGACCTATCACTTCGATATCGTATCGAACGAATCCTCGCGCGCTTTGATGGATCTCGCGGTCAGCGAGTCCCTTGCCATCGGCAACGGCATCCTGACCGTGGAAAACGATGAACAGGCCTGGGCGCGCGCACGCCGCTCGGAAAAGGACAAGGGCGGCTTTGCCGCTCGCGCGGCTCTGACGATGATCGAGCTGAAGCAGAAACTGGGTGCATAACGAATGAACGACGACAAGACGGAACGGCCGGTCAAGACTGCGAACCAGCGGGGCGCTGCCCGCCTGGCTGCCGTTCAGGCGCTTTATCAGATGGATGTCGGCGGCACGGGCGTTCTGGAAATCGTGGCCGAATACGAGGCGCACCGCCTCGGCCAGGAACTCGACGGCGCGACTTATCTGAAGGCCGATGCCGGCTGGTTCCGCTCCATCGTCTCTGGTGTCGTGCGCGATCAGGTCCGTCTCGATCCGCTGATTGCCGCAGCCCTGCAGGATGACTGGGCCTTGTCGCGCCTCGACAGCACCGTGCGCGCCATCCTGCGCGCCGGCGTTTTCGAGCTCACCGACCGCAAGGACGTTCCGGTGGCGGTCATCGTCACCGAATATGTCGAGATCGCACAGGCCTTTTTCGAGGACGACGAGCCGAAGCTCGTCAACGCCGTGCTCGACCGCATCGCAAAGCAGGTCCGCGGCGAGGCGAAGAAATAAGCTCTTAGCCGCCAAACAATCTCCCTCCGTCTTTCTTCACGCCGCAATGGTTTTCGCCCGTTGCGGTCTTGACGCCACGTGATCGACCACGCAATCTCCGGACCGCTTAGCTGTGGCATTTCTGTGGAGAGGAAGGCGAGTCGGCGGCGTATTTGCCGGAGAAGGAGTGAGCTCCGGCCTATGGGAGGAAAGAGCGAAATGACCATTCTTTTATGCGTAATCGCATGCGGTCTGCTCTCGGTGGTCTATGCCGCCTGGGCAACCCGGTCGGTGCTTGCCGCCGATCAGGGCAACAGCCGCATGCAGGAGATCGCGGGTTATATCCGTGAAGGCGCCCAAGCCTATCTGACCCGCCAGTACAAGACCATTGCCATAGTCGGCGTTGTCGTTTTCATCGCAGCATGGCTGCTTCTTTCCGCCACGGCCGCTATCGGCTTCCTCATCGGCGCCGTACTGTCAGGCGTTGCCGGGTTCATCGGCATGCACGTCTCCGTTCGCGCCAACGTGCGCACTGCCCAGGCGGCCTCCGCCAGCCTTTCCGCCGGCCTCGACATCGCCTTCAAATCGGGTGCCATCACCGGCATGCTGGTGGCGGGCCTCGCGCTGCTCGGCGTCTCCATCTACTATACTATTTTGACCGCCGGGCTCGGACATGAGAGCGGCTCGCGCGAAGTAATCGATGCGCTCGTGGCGCTCGGCTTCGGCGCTTCGCTGATCTCGATCTTCGCCCGTCTCGGCGGCGGCATCTTCACCAAGGGCGCCGACGTCGGCGGCGACCTCGTCGGCAAGGTGGAAGCCGGCATTCCCGAGGACGATCCGCGCAACCCGGCAACGATTGCCGATAACGTCGGCGACAATGTCGGCGACTGCGCCGGCATGGCCGCCGACCTGTTCGAGACCTATGCGGTCTCCGTCGTCGCTACCATGGTTCTCGCCGCGATCTTCTTTGCCGGCGCGCCGATCCTCCAGTCTGCGATGATCTATCCGCTGGCGATCTGCGGCGCGTGCATCATCACCTCGATCATCGGCACCTTCTTCGTCAAGCTCGGCTCGAACGGCTCGATCATGGGCGCGCTCTACAAGGGCCTCATCGTCACCGGCCTGCTGTCGATCATCGGTCTCGGAGCCGCCACCTCGCTGACTGTCGGCTGGGGCTCGCTCGGCACGGTCGCCGGCGCCGACGTCACCGGCACGAACCTGTTCATCTGCGGTCTCGTCGGCCTCGTCGTCACCGCGCTGATCGTCGTCATCACCGAATATTACACCGGCACCGGTAAGCGCCCCGTCGTTTCGATCGCCCAGTCGTCGGTGACCGGCCACGGCACCAACGTCATCCAGGGCCTGGCGGTCTCGCTGGAATCGACAGCCTTGCCGGCGATCGTCATCGTCGGCGGCATTCTTGCCACCTATCAGCTCGGCGGCCTCTTCGGCACCGGCATTGCGGTCACCGCCATGCTCGGCCTTGCCGGCATGATCGTTGCGCTTGATGCCTTCGGCCCGGTCACCGACAATGCCGGCGGCATCGCCGAAATGTCGCACCTGCCGCCGGAAGTGCGCAAGTCGACCGACGCGCTCGACGCGGTCGGCAACACCACCAAGGCAGTGACCAAGGGCTACGCGATCGGCTCCGCCGGTCTCGGCGCGCTGGTGCTCTTTGCCGCCTACGCCAACGACCTGCGGTATTTCGCGGCCCATGGCGACCAATATCCCTATTTCGCCAACATCGGCGAAATCTCGTTCGAACTGTCGAACCCCTATGTCGTCGCCGGCCTGCTTTTCGGCGGCCTGATCCCCTATCTCTTCGGCGGCATCGCCATGACGGCCGTCGGCCGCGCCGCCGGCTCGATCGTCGAGGAGGTGCGTCGTCAGTTCAAGGCGAAGCCGGGCATCATGCAGGGCACGGAAAAGCCGGATTACGGCAAGGCCGTCGACCTTCTGACCAAGGCCGCCATCCGCGAGATGATCGTGCCATCGCTCTTGCCGGTGCTGGCGCCCATCGTCGTCTATTTCGGCGTGCTGCTCATCTCCGGCTCCAAGGCCTCGGCCTTCGCCGCCCTCGGCGCATCACTGCTCGGGGTCATCATCAACGGCCTCTTCGTCGCCATCTCGATGACCTCAGGCGGCGGCGCCTGGGACAATGCCAAGAAGAGCTTCGAGGACGGTTTCGTCGACAAGGACGGCGTACGTCACATGAAGGGCTCGGATGCGCACAAGGCCTCCGTCACCGGCGATACCGTCGGCGATCCCTACAAGGATACCGCCGGCCCCGCCGTCAATCCGGCGATCAAGATCACCAACATCGTCGCGTTGCTGCTTCTCGCCGTTCTCGCCGGTTGATGCATCCAAGCACCGCGGTTCGCTTAGGTGCCATACCCGATCACTAAAAAACCCGCCGGAGCGATCCGGCGGGTTTTTCATAATGAGGCGTATTGGCTTAACGCAGGCTGCTCGGATTTTGCGGCGTGCCGCCGGCGCCGCCGCCGAACAGGCTGCGGGCAGCACTCGCAGCGCTGCCGCCGGAAAGCATCTGTTGCAGGAAGGTGAGTTCCTTGCCGCCGGTCGGCGTGACGCGTGAGATCGTGTCGAACACCTTGCCGTCCTGCAGCGTATAGTTGGCGCGGCGGGTGACGACGCCGTCCTTGTCGAAATAGACGGCCAGAACGCTCTGCTCGACGACCTTCAGCTTCTGGAAGGCGACGGCGCGCGTGCGCCGCTGCGAGATATAATAAAAGACTTCGCCGTCGAAGGTCGCCGTCGTCGACGGCGTGCCGAGCGAGAGCAGTACCTGCTCGCGGCTCGAACCTTCGGGAACCAGGTTCAGCGACTGCTGATCGACGACGTAGCCGCCGTTGAGCACGGTGCTGGTCTGGCAGCCGGAAAGAGCTGAGGTGGAGGCGATTATCAAGGCAATGGCCGCGCTGCTGAAGAATTTCATGTCAGACTTGAAATACCGTTTCTTCAACGACATCTACTCCCTTGAGTGTCGATAGCAGCCATTTCGGGCCTTACACGCTTCCTCCTGCAAAACCATTGTGGCCATTCCGGGTCGAATGTCCCGAATTTGTTTCACCGACGCCTCGAAGGCGCCGTCCCGAAACCAGCCACGATCGGCATTGCAATTCGCGCCTGCTTCGGTAAACCAGCTTTCGAAATCATGCAACAAGGCCGGACGCCAGCCGGCGTGAAGAATGAGGCATTTCCGGAAAAAACAATGATCCTCGGGCTGTTCCGCAAGAAAAACAACAATCAGGCAATCGTCGACCGGCAATATGCGGCGCTGACCGCCGCCGCGCGCATGCCGGATCTTTACGAGCGGCTCAATGTGCCGGACACGGTCATGGGCCGCTTCGAGATGCTGTCGATCGCCATGATTCTGTTTTTTCGCCGCACACGCGGTTCCACCACCAGCGGCCAGGAGATCGCCCAGGAGATCGTCGACGCCTTCTTCCAGGACATCGACTATTCGATCCGCGAGCTCGGCATCGGCGATAACAGCGTGCCGAAACGCATGAAGAAACTCGCCGGCATGTTCTACGGCCGGCTCGAAGCCTATTCGAAGGCGATGGATGCCGGCGATGCCGAAGCGCTCGCTCTTGCGCTCACGCGCAATATCTACCCCGAAAGCTCGGCACCGGCCGACATGTCCGGCCTCGCCGGCTGGATGATGGCCGCAGAATCCCATCTGTCCGCCGTTCCGGAAGAGCTGATCGCCACCGGTTCGGCAACGCTTCCGCCGGTTGCCCGCCCACCGGTTGCCTGAAGGAGGAAACGATGAAGAACGATCGGGACGATGTTCCCTTCTCCTATCACGTCAAGGTCGGCCATATCTCGGCCAATCCCGTCGAGGTTCATATCGAGGCCGATGCCAGCGAATTGAAGGCGCTTGCCGAGAGCTGGAGCGTCGTCTCCGTCGACGATCTCAGCGCCGATCTGCAGATCGCCCGCTGGAAACGCGACGGCGTGCGCGTCAAGGGTCGCGTACGGGCGAAGATCGTTCAGTCCTGCGTCGTCACGCTGGAACCGGTCGAAGCCGCCATCGACGAGAGTTTCGAGCAGATTTTCGTGCCAGAGGGCTCCAAGCTTGCCCGCCAGCCCGGCAACGACGCCGGCGAGATGCTGCTCGATCCCGATGGTCCCGATCTGCCGGAGACCTTCGTCGGCGACACGATCGATGCAGGCGAGGTCGTTGCCGAATTCGCAGCACTCGCGATCGATCCCTATCCGCGCAAGCAGGGCGTCGAGTTCCAGGGCCATATCGAGGATAACGGCGAGAACGACAAAAAGCCCTCCGCTTTCGCGGTCCTCAAGGACTGGAAAAAGGACTGAAGCACCTCTGGCATTTGACATAATTCAGTTGTAAGCGACGCCAAAACCGGTATTTTGGCCGAAATTTCGCCCTCGGCGAAAAGAAGGATCAGGGACGCGTGATCAGAATATCTCTCGACCTCATGGGTGGCGACTTTGGTCCCCAGGTTGTCATCCCCGGCGCCGCCAAGGCGCTGGAAAGGCATCCGGACATTTCCTTCGTTTTCTACGGCCTCAAGGAACAATGCGAACCGGTTTTCGCCAAGTTCCCGAAACTCAAGGAAAAATCGGTCTTTCACGATTGCGAACTCGCAGTCAGCATGGAGGAGAAGCCGAGCCAGGCGCTGCGCCGCGGCCGCTATATCTCTACCATGTGGCGTTCGATCGAGGCGGTAAAGACCGGAGATGCCGATGTCGCGGTTTCGGCCGGCAATACCGGCGCGCTGATGGCGATGGCGAAGTTCTGTCTTCGCACCATGGCGAACATCGAGCGCCCGGCGATCGCGGCGATCTGGCCGACGCTGAAAGGCGAGAGCATCGTGCTCGATGTCGGTGCGACGATCGGCGCCGATGCGCAGCAGCTGATGGATTTCGCCCTGATGGGCGGCGCTATGGCGCGCGCGCTTTTCGAGATCGAACGTCCGACGATCGGCCTGCTGAACGTCGGCGTGGAAGAAGTGAAGGGCCAGGAAGAGGTCAAGGAAGCCGGCCGGCTGTTGCGCGAGGCGAATATCGATTCGCTCGAATATTCCGGCTTCGTCGAGGGTAACGATCTCGGCAAAGGCACGGTCGACGTCGTCGTCACCGAAGGGTTTTCCGGCAACATCGCGCTGAAGACCGCCGAAGGCACCGCCAAGCAGATTGCCGAATATCTGCGCGCCGCTATGTCGCGCACGCTGCTCGCCCGCATCGGCTACCTCTTCGCCAAGAGCGCCTTCGACATGCTGCGTGAGAAGCTCGATCCGAGCAAGGTCAACGGCGGCGTGTTTCTCGGCCTGAACGGCATCGTCATCAAGAGCCATGGCGGGGCCAATGCCGAAGGCATCGCAGCCGCCATCGAGGTCGGCTACGACATGGCTAAGAACGGCCTCAATCAGAAAATAGAAAACGATCTTAAGAAATATCATGCCAAGCGGCTGCCTCCCATAGGCCCGGAAGCGGCATGAGCTATGGGGTTCAATCGAATATGATCCGTTCAGTGGTTCGCGGGTTCGGAGCCGCACTTCCGAAGCGCGTGATGACCAATCGCGACATGGAAGCCATCGTCGATACGTCGGACGAATGGATCGTCCAGCGCACCGGCATCCGCCAGCGTTACGTCGCCGGCGATGACGAAACGACGGCTTCGCTCGGCGAGGCAGCCGCACGCGCAGCCCTTGCCAATGGCGGCCTGACGCCCGCCGATATCGATCTGGTCATCTGCGCCACCTCGACGCCTGACAACACCTTTCCGGCGACCTCGGTCAATATCCAGAACCGTCTCGGCATGAGCCACGGCTTCGCCTTCGACGTCCAGGCCGTCTGCACCGGTTTCGTCTACGCCGTCACGACGGCGGACGCCTATATCCGCGGCGGCCTTGCAAAGCGTGTTCTCGTCATCGGCGCCGAGACTTTTTCGCGCATCCTCGACTGGAACGACCGCACGACATGCGTGCTTTTCGGTGACGGCGCCGGCGCGATCGTGCTCGAAGCCGCCGAAGGCGAGGGGACGTCCGCCGATCGCGGTGTGCTGACCGCGCATCTGCGCTCCGACGGCTCGCATAAGGACAAGCTCTATGTCGATGGCGGACCGTCGAGCACGGGAACCGTCGGCAAGCTGCGCATGGAGGGCCGCGAGGTCTTCAAATACGCCGTCGGCATGATCACCGATGTCATTCAGGCTGCTTTCGATTCCACCGGCACCACCGCCGAAGACCTCGATTGGCTGGTGCCGCACCAGGCCAACCGACGCATCATCGACGGGTCCGCGAAGAAGCTGAACATCGCCTCGGAGAAGGTCGTCGTAACAGTCGATCTGCACGGCAATACGTCGGCCGCCTCGATCCCGCTCGCGCTTGCGACCGCCGCCGGCGACGGCCGCATCAAGAAGGGCGACCTCGTGATGCTCGAAGCGATGGGTGGCGGCTTCACCTGGGGCGCGGTTCTGCTGCGCTGGTAAGCGTGAATCCTAAAAAACTGGCGGCGAACAAGAGCTTGACCGTAAGGCGCAAGACAAATACTCTTCGTTTGCTTTCACAAAATATTTTGTAATGGGCGGGGAAACCATGACCGGAAAAACAGTGACGCGAGCAGACCTGGCGGAATCCGTTTTCCGAAAGGTCGGTCTTTCCCGGACCGAATCCGCCGAACTTGTGGAAACCGTCATTGATGAAATCTGCAACGCCATCGTGCGTGGCGAAACCGTCAAGCTTTCCTCCTTCGCGACCTTCCAGGTGCGCGACAAGAACGAGCGCATCGGCCGTAACCCGAAGACCGGCGAGGAGGTTCCGATTTCTCCCCGCCGGGTCATGACCTTCAAGGCGTCGAACGTGCTGAAGACGCGCATCCTCAAGGCGCACATCGCCCGCAAGGTCAAGCTGAAGCCGCAAAACCCGGCTTCCTGATATCGACGTCCCCTTTTCCCGACGACGTTTTTTCCTCTCGCGCTGTCCTTGCCTGTGCGCAACGTCAAGACATGACTTGAATTGTCGGCGCCAAACCTTTGAAATATGATGAGTCGCCGTTGGATCGAGCCGCGAGGTCGCGTAGCAGTATGACGTTGGACAAGAGCCCCGATGCCTTTCGCACCATCAGCGAAGTCGCAGACGATCTTGATCTGCCGCAGCATGTGCTGCGCTTCTGGGAGACGCGATTTCCCCAGATAAAGCCGATGAAGCGCGGCGGCGGCCGTCGCTATTATCGGCCGGAGGATGTGGATCTCCTCAAGGGTATCCGCCATCTCCTTTATGATCACGGCTATACGATCAAGGGCGTGCAGAAACTTCTGAAGACCAATGGCAACAAGTTCGTCGTCGCCGTCGGCCATGGCGATCTCGCCAGCGTCGAGGCGCTTGCCTCAGGCGTGCAGGAGGCTGGCATCGGCGAACCTCGTGTCGGCATGGCCGAGGAGGACCAGATCGTCGGACGCGCCAAGCCGCCGATCACCCGCCGCTTCTTCAACTTCGTCGCCGGAGAGGATGACCAGCCGGAAGTTTCGATCGGCAAATCGAGCGTCGGCAAGGAAGACCGGGCGCTGCTGCAGGAGGCGCTTTACGATCTCCTGGAATGCAAGCGTCTGCTCGATCAGGTGCGCTGATCGGACAATTCAAACTTCGGTCAGCCGTTTCATCGCCTCTTCGAGCTCGCTGAGCTGGAAGGGTTTGCGCAGTATGGGAAGCGTGCCTGCGCTGCTGCCCTCCGGAGCGCTGCCATATCCCGTTGCATAGAGATAGGGCTTGCCGCGTTCGTCGAGCAGTTTTGCGACCGGCAGCGAGCTGTGGCCGGCAAGGGAGACGTCGAGGATGGCGGCGTCGAACTCCGAATCCCTGGCGGTTGCCAGCGCCCGTTCGAGATCGGGGGCGCTCGCGCAGACCCGGTAGCCGAGATCGCCGAGCATATCCTCGAGCAACATGGCGATCAGAGCATCGTCCTCGACGATGAATATGTCTTTCATGATTCCCGCCCACCCATTTCCCTTGCAGGGGATGGGGATTTATGTGGACCGCTTGGGCGGCTCGTCAAGACGTCGTGTCCGGCAGTGCGAGAAACTGCATATTGCCGGGTGAAATTCGATGTGCAAAAGCTGGAATGCCGTGTCGAAGCGGAGGGAAGAGGTCTGGGATGGATTTGCTGAGTGCCACGGACTGGTTGCGTCAAAGGCCGGCATTTACATATCCGCTGGCTTTTGCCGCGGTTGGGCTGACGTTTCTTCTGAGGCTTGCCGCCAGCGATTATCTCTCCGGTTTTCCTTTCCTGAGCTTCCTTCCGGCGATATTGTTCGCGAGCTTCATCGGCGGCGCGGGCCCGGGCCTTGTCGCGGCCATGCTCGCCGGTTTCATCGTCCAGCAGTTCTTCGTCGAGCCGCACGATGCCTTCTGGCCGGTCACTGCCGGACAATGGGTCGGTCTTTCCACCTATTTCATCAATGCCGTGATCATCGTCGGCCTGATGGAGATGATCATCGTCGCCCATGCGAGGCAGAGCCGCCTTCGCGACGAACTCAACAGCTTCAACGAACGCCTGGAAGAGACGGTGGCTCAGCGCACTGGCGAACTCAGGCATGAAATGGAAGAGAATGCCGCCGCTCAAGCGCAGGTGCGCCAGCTGCAGAAGATGGAGACGATCGGTCAGCTGACGGGCGGCGTCGCCCATGATTTCAACAACATGCTGGCGATCATCGTCGGCAATCTCGATCTCGCCCAGCGGCGCATGACCGGAAACGAAGATCCGCGCCTGCTGAACTCCCTCCAGAATGCCCGAGACGGTGCGCAGCGGGCAGCGGTGCTGACCGCGCGTCTTCTCGCTTTCTCGCGCCAGCAGCCGCTCGCCCCGGAGGTGATCGATGTCAACAAGCTGGTCGGCGGCATGTCGGAGCTGCTGCGGCGAACGCTCGGCGAGCATATCCGCATCGAGACAGTGCTTGCCGGCGGTCTTTGGCCGAGTTTTGCCGATCTCAGCCAGCTTGAGAACGCCATGCTGAACCTTGCCGTCAACGCCCGCGACGCCATGCCGGGCGGCGGTCATCTGACCATCGAGACAGCCAACGCCGAACTCGACGAGCGATATGCGCGCATGCATTCGGAGGTCGACGCCGGCCAATACGTGATGGTCAGCATCACCGACACCGGCACCGGCATGTCGCCTGATGTGATCGAGCGCGCCTTCGACCCCTTCTACACGACCAAGGGACCCGGCAAAGGGACCGGCCTCGGCCTCAGCCAGGTATATGGCTATATCAAGCAGAGCAGGGGTCACATCAAGATCTATTCCGAGATCGACAGAGGCACGACGGTGAAGATCTATCTTCCCCGGCATGTCGGCGTGGCCGATGCCCGGTCAAGCGTCGGCGCTCATCCGATCCCTCAAGGCAGCGCCAAAGACACGATTCTGGTGGTGGAGGACGATGAACACGTCCGCACCATGACCGCAGACAGCCTGCATGAGCTGGGTTATAGCGTATTGCAGGCGGCGAGCGGCACTGAGGCGCTTCTCCTTCTCGAGGAAAATGCGGCGGTGGATTTGGTCTTCACCGACATCGTCATGCCTGAGATGAGCGGGCGCCAGCTTGCCGACGTCGTCCAGGAAAGATGGCCGACGATCCGGATCCTCTATACGACGGGCTACACCCGCAACGCCATCGTCCACAATGGCGTGCTCGATCATGGAGTTTCCCTGCTCGCCAAGCCTTTCAGCCTGGAGCAGCTGGCCCATAAGATCAGGGATATCTTGAATGTGCCGGCAAGAACGGAAGACGAGCGGACGTGAGGCCGCACGTCCGCAGCCTTCCGATCGCGTTATTCCAGAACCTGGATCACGCGATGCGTCTGCGGCTCGACGATGACGCGCCGGTCGTTGACGACGGTATAGGCGTAGCCGTCGATATTGGGCACGGTATGGATTTCAACCGTATCGGGCAACGTCGTGCCGACCACGACGTCACCGTCATAGACGACGGACGGCGTGTCTTGCTCCATCACATAAGTGCGCACCTCACCGGGCAGGACGACAGTTGAGCTCGTCGGTGCCGGATCGGTGACGATGACGCTGCTCTGTGCAAAAGCGGAGGAGCAGATGGTCAGCATGGCGGCCGCAGCCAGCATGGTCTTGCGCATGAGGGTTCTCCTTTTCCTACCCTAGACATCAAGGCAACGCCGGCCATGCGGCATGGTTCCCACTTCAGCTTTTTCGCTCTGCGTATCGGCGTCGTGACGGATTGCCCCGAAATTTGGGTCGGATAGAGCATGTCGCGCAAAAGTGTGCAGCGGTTTTGCGTTAACGACATGCGTAGAACAAAGACCTAAAGCGCGAAGAGCGAATCTGAAAGATCGCGACGCGCTTTAGACGCTCGTATTCCGACCATTCCCGCACCGACAAAGGGTAGAAGAGAACGATTAAGTTGTTGGCGAATCAATTCACGCATCATACGGTTGAATTGTCCGAACAACGTCCAGCATGAGTCTATCCGGTGACGCCAAGGGTCGGTTCGTTACTCTTCGTTAACCATGTTGGCAGCTTATGTCCGGTAAACGGCCGGCTGGTCGTTGATTCGAAGATCCTTCGCGTTTCGGCTTGCGAATGGATATCTGGAAAAACGATTGCGGCGGCTCGATTTATGCACTTGCGGAAAATGATATCGCTAGTGGCCGTGGCGGGTGTAATGGCCGGCTGCACATCGACAAGCGGTGTGCGCCAACCTTCCGGACCGGAGACCGTTGCGCCTGAAAAGGCGCTTGTCTTGCCGCCGCCGGGCGGGCCGTCGATCGTCAGCGTCGTCGAACGCAAGCGCGGCAACGGTGTCGAGCAGACGATCTCGCTGTTCACCTCATCCTCCGTGCCCGGCCAGAACTTTCTGAAGGCGCAATTCCTCGGCGCTTCCGGAGCCAATCGCGGCACCGGCAACGCGGGTTTCAGCATGATCAACGAGAGCGGTATTGCCCGTGAAGTGGCCCGCTCGGTTCCCGGCGTGCCGATGGGAACGTCGGCGACCTTTCTGCAGAACAGTTACGGGCCCTTTGGCTATGCCTCCGGCCGAAGCCGCGCCGGCGACACGTGCATCTATGCCTGGCAGCAGATCCGCTCGAGCGCATCCGCCAATACCCAGGCGCGCAATTTCGGCATGATCCAGCTGCGTCTGCGCCTTTGTGATGCGAGGGCAAGTGAGCGCCAGCTGCTCGGCATCATCTACGGCTACACCCTTACCGGCACCTTCGACGGCGAGATCTGGAACCCCTATGGCAATCCGCCGCCCGCCGACGCGGCGCTGGGCAGCACCGGTCAGCCGATCTACCCCGACGAAGGCGGTTATCGCGCCAGCCCGATGCCGATCGGCTACGAGCCGGCGCCCGCCATTGCCAGCCGGCCGCGGACAGCCCCTGTTCGCAGCGCCCCGGCTTCGCAACCGTCTCAGAATATTGCGCCGCTGCCGGCACCCATAGGTCCGCGCGTGCCGCTGCCGGGCGAGGCGCCGCAGACGAGCGCAAAGCCGATACCGGCGGAAGCGCCAGTTCAACAATCCGCAAGGGCGATCGGCGTCACCGTGCCGTCGCCGGACTGCATAGGCGATGCGGCCATGACGGCCGCCTGCCGGAAATAATGAGCATGTCCGGAGCGCCGGATGGTGCCCCGGTTGAGCAATTTCGAAGGAACGTCGATGCGCAAAGCCCGCAGTGTCATCATATGGGCCGTGGTTTCGCTCTGCATAATCGTGCTGATCACGCTGCCGGTGAATTTGCAGACCCAGCTCATCACCAGCATCACGGTCGTGACCATCATGGCGCTGATCAAGATTCTGAAGGGCGAGGGGACGTGGCGCCTCGTGGCGCTCGCCTTCGGCACGTCGATCGTGCTGCGTTATGTCTACTGGCGCACCACCAACACGCTTCCGCCTTTGAACCAGCCGGAGAACTTCATTCCCGGTCTGCTGCTCTATCTTGCCGAAATGTACAGCGTTGCGATGCTGGCGCTCAGCCTCTTCATCGTCGCCACGCCGTTGCCCTCGCGCCCCTCGCGCGCCGCCAATCCCGGGCGGCTGCCCCATGTCGACGTCTTCGTGCCATCCTATAACGAGGATGCCGGGCTTCTCGGCAACACGCTGGCCGCCGCAAAGGCCATGGATTATCCGGCCGACAAGCTGCATGTCTGGCTGCTCGACGATGGCGGTACCCTGCAGAAGCGCAATTCCGGCAAGCTGCTGGAGGCCCAGGCGGCGGCTGCCCGCCATGCCGAGCTGAAGCAGCTCTGTGAGGATCTCGACGTCCACTATCTCACGCGCGACCGCAACGAGCACGCCAAGGCCGGCAATCTCAACAACGGCATGAAACATTCGACCGGCGAACTCATTGCCGTCTTCGACGCGGACCACGCGCCGGCCCGCGATTTCCTGCTCGAGACGGTCGGCTATTTCGAAGACGATCCGAAGCTCTTCCTCGTCCAGACCCCGCACTTCTTCATCAATCCCGATCCGCTGGAGCGCAACCTGCGAACCTTCGACAGGATGCCCAGCGAAAACGAAATGTTCTACGGCATCATCCAGCGCGGCCTCGATAAATGGAACGCCGCCTTCTTCTGCGGCTCGGCCGCGGTTTTGAGCCGAAAGGCGCTCGAATCCCAGAACGGCTTTTCCGGCATCAGCATCACCGAGGATTGTGAGACTGCATTGGCGCTGCACGGCAGCGGCTGGAACAGCATTTATGTCGACAAGCCTCTGATCGCCGGTCTGCAGCCGGCGACCTTCGCCAGCTTCATCGGCCAGCGCAGCCGCTGGGCGCAGGGCATGATGCAGATCCTGCGCTACCGGTTCCCGCTTCTGAAGCGCGGGCTGTCGATCCCGCAGCGTCTTTGCTACATGTCCTCGACGCTTTTCTGGCTCTTCCCGTTCCCGCGCACGATCTTTCTGTTTGCGCCGCTCTTCTATCTGTTTTTCGATCTGGAAATCTTCACGGCCTCCGGCGGCGAGTTCCTCGCCTATACGCTGGCCTACATGCTCGTGAACCTGATGATGCAGAACTATCTCTACGGGTCGTTCCGTTGGCCATGGATTTCCGAGCTGTACGAATACGTGCAGACCGTGCATCTGCTGCCGGCCGTCGTCTCCGTGATGCTCAATCCGCGCAAGCCGACCTTCAAGGTCACCGCCAAGGACGAATCGATCTCCGTCAGCCGGCTGTCGGAGATCAGTCGTCCGTTCTTCGTCATCTTCGCGGTGCAGATCGTCGCGCTCGTCATCACCATCTACAGGATCTATGCCGAGCCCTATAAGGCCGACGTCACGCTCGTCGTCGGCGGCTGGAACATCATCAACCTGATCATGGCAGGCTGCGCCCTTGGTGTCGTATCCGAGCGCGGCGAGCGCGCCTTGTCCCGCCGCGTCCGCGTCAACCGGCGCTGCGAATTCGGCGCAAACGGCAAATGGTACGCGGCCTCGATCGAGGACGTCTCTGTCCACGGCGCCAGGCTTCATATCTTCAACAAGCATCTCGATGAGATGCTGGTCGGCGCCCTCGGCGAAATTCGCTTCCGGCCCTATAGCGGCGCGGATCTGGAAACCCTGCCGCTCATCGTCCGCAACATCGAGCCGTCCGGCGACATCTCCAATGTCGGCTGCCAGTACGTGCCGAAAAGCGCGCTCGACCATCGCCTGATCGCCGACCTGATGTTTGCCAATTCCGACCAGTGGACCCAGTTCCAGGCCTCGCGCCGCCGCAATCCCGGCATCATCCGCGGCACGATCTGGTTCCTTGGCCTGTCGTTCTACCAGACGAGCCGCGGCTTGATCTATCTCTTCCGCAGCATGCGGCCGGAAAAGGAAGCCCAGCAGCAGACGGCAAAGGTCAACGCCGGATGAGAAAAATCGTCGCCGCGTCGCTCCTTTTGCTGAATGCTTCCGCCTTCGCCCAGGCGCAGACGGCACCCTTCGATATGTCCGGCGAGCGGCCGCCCGGCGCCTCCGCTGCCCCGAGATTGACGCCTGCGGCCCCGGCGCCGGTTCCCGTCACGCCGCCCATTTCCGTCGCGCCCGCAGCTCCGGCTGCCGTTCCTCCAGCGATTGCCGCTCAGCCGCAGACGGCGCCACAGCCCGCCGCGGCGGCAAATCCCGCTTCGCCAGCACGCCCGGGCGATGTTCGCCGCTATGTCTTGCCCTTCTCGAAGCTGAGCCTCGCCGGGGAATATGACCGCCGGTCGTGGTCCGTCTATCTGACGCCGGAGCAGGCGGCGGCCAAGGCAAGCTTCACCTTCGCCTATCAGAATGCGATCGTGGTGGCGCCCGAGGCGTCGACGCTGACCATCTATCTGAACAACCGCCCGATCGGCCAACAGCGTGTCGGTTCGCCGGATGGGTCAACGGCGGTCACGTTCGAAATTCCCTCCGGTTTGCTGCAGCCGGGTGCCAACCTCGTGACCTTTGAAGCCGTTCAGCGCCACCGCACCGATTGCAGCATTCAGTCCACCTATGAGCTGTGGTCGAACATCGATCCGGCCGGAACCTATCTGAGCTTCGCCGGCAAGGATGCCGCCCAGCTATCGAGCGCGGACGCGATCCGCGCCATCGGCGTCGACAGCGGCGGCAAGACGGAATTCGACATCGTTGTCCCGGCTCTGGAACAGCCGGGAACCACCAAGCCTCTGCTGCGGCTGGCGCAGGGCCTGTCGGTGCTGAGCAGCATGCCGAACCAGGTCTTCGCCTTCGCCACCGACTCGCTTCCGGCCGCCGGCCCAGGCAAGCTCAGCGTGCTCGTCGGCACTGCGGCAGAGCTGCGGCCGCTCTTTCCCGGCCTGCCGCCCGAGGCCGCAAGCGCAGCACTCGCCACTTTCGTCACCGATCCGCGCAGCGGCTCGCCGGTGCTCCTGATCAGCGGCCCCTCCTGGCAGGCGGTTTCTTCGGCGATCGATACCATCGTCGCCCCGACGGACAGATCCCCGGATATTCGCCGCGATGCGCTGACCACCGAGCGCTGGAGCGCGCCGAATGCGCCGCTCGTCTTTTCCGATACGAGCGTTGCCCTGTCGCAACTCGGCGTGAAGACCACCGAATTTTCAGGGCGGCGGCTCCGAACCAGCTTCAACATTGCCGTCCCGGCCGATTTTTATGCCAATGCCTACGGCGAGGCGAAGGTGCTGCTCGACGCCGCCTATACCGATAGCGTCCTGCCGGGCAGCCATATCGATATCTACGTCAACGACAACATCGCCTCCACCGTTCCGATCACCACGACATCAGGCGGCATTCTCCGTCATCTGCCGATCCGCATGACGATGCGTCACTTCAAGCCCGGCCTCAATTCGGTGGCGATCGAGGCGATCCTGATGACCAAGGACGATGCGGCCTGTGCGCCGGGGACGGCGGCCGGCGCCAATCCGCGCTTTGCCCTGTTCGATACGACCGAGCTGCATATCCCAGATTTTGCCCGTGTCGGCCAGCGTCCGAACCTGGCCGCGATGGCGGGCACCGCCTATCCCTATGGGCGCTCTACGGAGCCTGTGCCGCTCTTCATCGACCGTGTCGATCCCGATACGCTTTCGGCCGCCGCGACGCTGCTTGGCCAGATGGCGATCATGGCCGGCCATCCGATCCCCCTTGAAACCGTCGCCTCGCCGAATACGATCGGCGATCGCGACGCGATCTTCATCGGCTCGATCTCGCAGATGCCGGCGACCGTGCTGACGCAGGCGAATATCTCCACCACCAGCCAGGCCTCGTGGCGTCCCGTCGTCGATACGCAAACGGACGTCGTCGATACCGGCGCCGCCTTCGAACAGTGGAATTCCAAGGTCAGCGGCGGCGTATTGCGCAGCCGGATCACCGCCTTCCGCGAATGGCTGTGGCGCAATTTCGATATTTCCCGCAGTTCACTGCAGTTCGTTCCCGGCGCCGAGGAGATTTTTACGCCGTCCAACGCCGCCACGCTTCTGGTCGCTCAGGGCGCCAGCCCCGCGGGGGGCGGCTCATGGACCGTGGTGACGGCGCCGTCGGCGAAGGATTTGCGCGAAGGGCTCGAGGCCGTGACCGAGCAACTGAACTGGCCGCAGATGTCAGGCCACATCACCGCCTATTCGGGCAAGACAGGCAAGATCGACACCGTGCCCGTCACTCGCTTCGATTTCGTGCCGTCCACGCCCTGGTCGATCCGCAACTACCGCCTGATCGCCGCCAATTGGCTGTCGACGAACATTCTCTCCTATGCCTTCCTGCTGGTCGTCTTCGTGCTGCTGATCGGCATCGCCACGTCCAGCATGCTCAAAAGTCTGGGCCGGTCGAAATGAGAGGATGGACCACGCTCATGTTTGCGGCAACGGTCGCGCTTACACCCGTGGGCTCGTCCACGGCCGCGCAGCAGGCGATGATCAATGCAGGGGCATGGTCTGCCTATAAGGCGAAGTTTCTCGATGCGTCCGGCCGCATCGTCGATAACGGCAACGGCAACATCAGCCACAGCGAAGGGCAGGGCTACGGCATGCTGCTCGCCTACCTCTCGGCAAGCCCCGCGGATTTCGAACAAATCTGGTATTTTACCCGTACGGAACTGCTGCTGCGCGACGATGGCCTGGCCGTGTGGAAGTGGGATCCGAACGTTAAACCGCATGTCACCGACACCAACAATGCCTCCGACGGCGACATGCTGATCGCCTATGCGCTGGCACTCGCCGGTACGGCGTGGAAACGCGACGACTATATCCTCGCCGCTTCCCGCATGGCGCAGTCGCTGCTTTCAGAAACCGTGGTTCGGACGGGCGGCCGGACGCTTTTGATGCCGGGGAGCGAAGGCTTTACCGCCGCCGATCGCGACGACGGTCCCGTCGTCAACCCGTCCTACTGGATCTTTGAGGCGATCCCCGTGATGGCCGCGCTTGCTCCGTCGGATGATTGGAAAAAACTGTCGGAAGACGGCGTATCGTTGTTGAGTACCATGCAGTTCGGCCCGCGCAAGCTTCCGGCCGAGTGGGTGAGCCTGCACGGCCAGCCCCGGCCGGCGCAGGGCTTCGATGCCGAATTCGCCTATAACGCTCTCCGAATCCCGCTCTATCTCGTGCGCGGCGGCGTCGCCGACAAGGCGCTGCTGACCCGTCTGCAGCAGGGCATGTCGCAGAATGGCCTTCCCGCCACCATCGATCTGACCACCGGCCGGCCGAAGGCCGTGCTGTCGGACCCCGGTTATCGAATTGTTAACGATGTTGTGGCCTGTGTAGTCGATGGGACCAAGCTGCCGGCTTCGGCCCTGCAATTTGCGCCCGCACTCTATTATCCGTCTACGCTTCAACTACTGGGGCTGGCCTATATTGGGGAGAAGCATCCGGAGTGTCTGTGAAGTCTTCTCTCGTGGCGATTTCGGCAGCAGCGGTGGTGGCGACACTCGTCACCGGGCTGAAGGATCGCGGCGCGTTGCAGGAAAAGTTCGGCCTTGGGCCTGACGCCAAGCCGGCGCCGGAGCTGATGATGATGGGCCGCATCAAGCCGGCCGAAGCCCCGGCCGGCAATCCGGAATTCAACGTGCAGAACGTTGCCGATAAGATCGAGGCGATTACCTCTCCGTCGCCGGCACCGGTCGTACCCGAGGCGGAAACGGCTACGCCCCAGCCTGCGGCACCGCAACCCGTTGCGCCACAGACGACCGCCGAGCCGACGCCGGTTGCGCCTCCTATCGTCTCGGCGACGCCGGCGCCGCAACAGCCCGCGGCACAACCGCAGCCCGCCGTCGATGAAAGCGCGCTCCGCTATTTCGCCAGCCGCGGCGACAAGGTGCGCCTGCAGGCCGAAATCTCCCGGCTTCAGGCGCTCTATCCGGACTGGGTTCCTCCGGCCGATCCGCTCGCCGTGCCGCAGAATGGCGACAAGCGGCTCGAGGCCATGTGGCGGCTTTATTCCGACGGCCGCTATGCCGAGGTGCGCAAGGCGATCGCCGACCGTCAGGCGGAGGATGCCGGATGGCAGCCGCCGGCCGACTTGCTCGACCGCCTCGGCGTCGTCGAAGCCCGTGCCCGGCTCGTCAACGCCTCGGACCTCAAGCAATATGCGACGGTGGTCGATATCGCTGCCGCAACGCCGAGCCTGCTGACGTGCAGCGAAGTCGACGTTCTCTGGCGCGTCGCCGAAGCCTTCATACATACGGAAAGGGCGCAGCGCGGACAGGATGCCTATACCTATATATTGAAGAACTGCACCGATCCCGCCGAGCGGCGGGCGACGGTCGAAAAGGCCTCGACGCTGCTTGGCTACCAGCCGATGCAGGCGCTGCTTTCGCAGGAGAAGCCTGCGAGCGACGGCAGCAGGGAATTCGACGCGATCCGCGACAACCTTGCGCGGCGCTTCGTGGCTGAAGGCAATGAAGATCCGAAGCTCGCTATTGCGCCCGATTATATCGCCCGTCTTGAAAAACTCGCCGAAACCCAGGGACTTGCCTCCGATGCGCTGCTGCTTGGCTGGTATCAGCTCCGCCGCAACAATGATGCCGCTGCCGAGAAGTGGTTCCGCGCCGGCCGCGCCAAGGAGGATTCGGCCGCCGCTTCGCAGGGGCTGGCGCTGGCGTTGATCGCCCGCAAGGCGCCTGAGGAGGCCGAAGACGTGATGTTCCGTTGGCGGGCCGATTCCGACGATGCGACATCGACCTATCTGGCCGCCACCGCCAACCTGATGGCGTTGCAGCCGCCGGCCGATCTGCCCGAAGACGTGCTGCACCGTATCGCTGCGGAAACCATCGCCCGGAAATACGCGCCGACGGCGCAGCAGTTCGGCTGGTACGCCCGCTCCCTCAACCAGTTCCAGACCGCCGCCCGCTGGTTCGAGACGGCGCTTGCCTGGAAACCCGATGACGAACCCTCCGCCTACGGCCTCGTCATCACCCGCGAACAGCTGGGCGACCGCAAAGGCGTGAGCGATATTCAGAATGCCTGGGCTGGCCGGTCGGCCCGGATCACCAATCTTGAGGACACCTCTTCGCTGGCGCCGAATGCCGTCATGCCATCGCCGGAAAAGGTTGAGGTCACTCCGCAGCAACCGGCTCCTCGGCAGTCGACGCAGCCGCCGGAGCGCCCTGCCGCGGTCGAGCCGCTTCCGGCCGAGCGCCGTACCGTGCCACAGCTGGAGCCGGACGTGGCCGTTCGCGCGGCAAGGCCCGCAATGCAGACGGTGACCGTCGAGCGTGGTCCACGCCAAACGCGCGGCTGCTCGACGACCGTCGATGCCGGGCAGCTGAGCCCGAACGACGCGCTGTCGCGCGGCTGGTGCCTGATGGAACTCAATCGGCCGATGGAAGCGATCTCCGCCTTCGAGGCGGCATTGCAAAGTCCTGCGCGTAGGGTTCGCGAGGACGCAGCCTATGGCCAAAGCCTTGCCTATCTGCGTGCCGGTCTTTCCAGCAACGCTGCCGTCGCGGCCACCAAGGCGCCGCAGAGCCGCCAGCGCGCCGCCGAGCTCCAGGTGGCAATCCTCGCCGATCGCGCCCTTTCGGCCTTCGACGCAAAGCGTTATCGCGAAACCCTCATCTATCTCGATCAGCGCGCCCAGTTGCAGCAGGAACGCATCGACCTGATGGTCCTGCGCGGCTATTGCTATCTCAATCTGAAAATGTACGACGATGCGGGCCGCATCTTCCAGGCTGCCGCTGCGACCGGCAGCCGCGATGCCGCCCGCGGCCTTGCCGATCTGCGCGAGGCGACCCACCCCGACGTCAACGACTGACGTTGACGTCGCCTCCGCTCTCCGCTACTCGCCTGCTTGAGCGCCCCTCATGGCCTCGTCGCTCGCAAGGAAACTCCCGTGTCCGCTCTCCATGATATTCTCGACAGGTCTTACGACGCCTTCCTCTTCGATATGGATGGAACGCTCCTGAATTCCATTGCCGTCGTCGAACGTGTCTGGAGCGAATGGGCAAGACGCCACGGCTTCGAGCCGGAGGTCTTCCTGAAGACCATCCACGGCATCCGCGCCTCCGACGTCATTCGCGGGCTTGGACTGCCTGGTGTCGATCCGGCTCATGAGGCGGATCTGCTGCTCGCCGAGGAAATGGAAGATGTCTCCGGCATCGTCGAAATCCCGGGCGCCATTCGTTTCCTGAGCGCCATCGCCGATGGCCGATGGGCGATCGTCACCTCCGCTCCGATCGAACTCGCCAAGCGCCGCATGGCCGCTGCCGGCATCCCGATGCCGAAGGTCATGGTCAGCGGCGGTGAGGTCAAATCGGGCAAGCCCAGCCCCGAAGGTTATCTGCTCGGCGCAAGCCGCCTCGGCGTCGACCCGTCGAGATGCCTGGTCTTCGAAGATGCGGTCGCCGGCATCCTCGCCGGCGAAGCCGCCGGCGCCGATGTCACCGTGATCACCGAAACCCACGCCACGCCTTTCGAAACGCCGCATTTCTCGATCGCCAACTACCAGGCATGGCAGCCCCGCCAGACCGCCGAAGGCCGGCTGATGCTGGCTGCGGTCTGACCATTGCCGCGAAGTGCCTCTTTTTCTTGGAGGCAGGCTTTTTCCGCTTGCATTGCACGCGCTGAAAAACTAAACGAAGCAAGCCGTTTCGGCAGGTCGGGGCGTAGCGCAGCCCGGTAGCGCACTTGACTGGGGGTCAAGGGGTCGCTGGTTCAAGTCCAGTCGCCCCGACCATTTAAAGTAAATAACGCGACGAAATACTCCCCCAGAGTGCAGTCGCAAGCAAATCCAGTAGTTCTTTTTGGGGCTCCTCTAGTTCGAGGACATGGTATTTGTCGTCTTTTGTTAAGGCTGTACGCCGTTCTTGACTGAATAACTTAATTTTGGATTGAATGAGTGGCTGAAACCTCTTCGCATTCCTACGAATAGGTGTAGATTAACATTATCCCTGTCCCAGATAGCCTAGTGCGAGCGCATGGCGGATATGAAGCAGAATCTAACTTGCAGGCAGGCCCTCGCCAGCGCGTTTCAGGCTCTGTCGGAAGAGGCCGTCAAAGCCGGATGGTCGGAGGGCGATGTGGCGTTGGCCCTTGCCGAACTCGCCGAAGAGCGGGTGATCGAGGTCACCGCCAAGGTGATCATGGAAGGCTCCATTCATCCTCAACTCGTCGCCGCTGGCGGCGGTCGCAGCGGCTAAACTCGTCGCAAAGTGCCGCTCGGGGCAGGGGAGGGAAAGCGTTTTTCGCTTGCGTCTGCATCCGCTGCTTCATGCTTTTAAACGCGGCGCTAACGCATGGGACAAAATATTGTTCCACCGAAATCTGCGCAGTTGCTAAAGTTCAAGCCGTCGCGCATAATGCTCTCATCGTCGGTTGCGGAGGGCGGCTGGCGGTGCAAGCGTTGGATGCGTTTGCCCTCGGAGGGAACTGCGGCGTGATGTTGCGATCGTCAATTCACCCCCATGATTTACCGCTTTTCTCGGAAGATCTCGATCTCCTTTCGCAGGTGCTCGACAAGGTCTGCGAAGAGCGCGGTCTCAACAGGACGGCGCCGGAGGCCGAGCGGATCGGCGCGGTGATCATCCAGCTCTACAGGCAGGGCGTGAGGGACGGCGGCAAGCTTGCCGACCTCGCAAAGACCTATCTCTGATCGTTGGGTTCCGTCAGTCGTCGTTGGCGGCGTTGAGGTTTTCCGGCCGGATGCCGTCGTCGCTCGATGTGCGTGCACGCAACCGGATGCCGGGGCCGCCTTCGTCCTGATTGCCGCTGGAGAGAAAGATGATGCCGTGCGCTTCGAGCGTTGCGCGCACGTCGAGCAACGCATGCGGCTCGCCCATCCATTCGCCCTTTTCCAGCGCCGCCACGGTCTCGGGCGTCAGGCCGCTTGCGGCGGCGAGCTCTTCGAGGCTCATCCCGATCATGGCGCGTGCGCCGCGTATCTGCGTTGCCGTTATCATGATGGAAAATCTAGCGCATTTCCCACACTTCTCAAGTGGTGCGGCGGTTGATCGGCGAACTCACAGGTCGCTGCACGCTGGCTGATGCCGCTGCCTCTCCATGCCTCTTCAGACGTCTCTCAATTTTACGCCAAAGAGATCGTCATGCATGCGCTCGACCGCGATTCCCACGCCTCCCATGAGGGAGGCCCGGTTCCCGAAGCGGCTGATCTCGATGCGCGGCGGGTAGGGCGTACAACGCGGCAGGAAACGCCGGATGGCGTCTACGAGCTCCGGCCTGGCGCCGATGCTGCCGCCGATGATCACCATTTCAGGATCGAGAGTTGCGCCGATGGCAGCAATGGCGACCGCCGCCAGCCTTGCCGTCTCTTCAATTGCCGCAACTGCGCTTGTTTCTCCCGCGTTGAACGCGGCGAAGAGATCGGTCACGGTCGAGGCGTTACGCCCGCCGAAACCGGTGTAGCGGCGCAGCATCGCTTCGCTGCCGACGGCGCACTCAAAGGTTCCAAGCGTAAACCCGCCAGGATCGAAGGCATCTCCGCCGATCGGAAGATAGGCAATTTCGCCGGCCGCGCCCCGTGCCCCGCGCAACAGAGCTCCGTTGGCGATGATACCCATGCCGATCCCCGTTCCGAGCGCAACGAAAGCGAAATTGCTGCTTTCAACGCCGTGTCCCCGCCACTTCTCTCCTTGCGCGGCGAGGTTGACATCATTTTCGACGATCACGGCCATACCCATTCTGTCGCTGAAGAGTTGCCGCAGATCGATCGCATCGATGCCCGGGATATTCGGCGCCACGTTGATATGCCCGGTGGCTGGATCGAGCACGCCGGGGCTGCCTAGGACGACGAGGCGGAGCCTATCGGTGGTGGTCCCGGCGGCAAGCGCGAGCTCGGCGAGGAGATCGCTGAATTGATTGATGAGATGCGTGCCGCCGCGCGGGTCGGTAAGCACGTTGATTTCGGTGACCACGTTTCCCAAAAGATCGCAGATCACTGCGGCGATCCTCGTATCCCCCAGGTCGATGGAGGCGGCCAGCCCGGCCCTCGCGTTGATTTCGTAGGTGATGGCATTCCGGCCCGGGCGACCATCTGTTTGTCCAACGGGTTTCAGCCATCCATCATCCTGGAGGTCGCGCACGACATCGGAAATCGTCTGCTTCGACAGGCCTGTCAGCTTGGCAATGTCGGCGCGGGAAATCGGCCCGTTTGCCAGGACGGTTCGGATCACGGCATTGGTTGAAATTTTTCGCGCGATGGGAGTCTGTACGACCGAAGATGTCATTGCCATCAAGATAGCCCGTTCCAATTAGTTCGGAGCGCATACTTAATCAGGACGATATCAAGTCGAATTATCGATAAGAGCGAAAGATCTGGCGCATAAACCTCGTCTTCCGGCTGTATCAGAGTACATTAAACCGACGATTTGTCTATGTCCTTGACAAATGGAGGACGGCCTATAGCATGGTTGGCCAAGGGATACACGCCGCCAACTGCGGAGCCATCTCATGAGCATTGCGGCATCATTGGTTATAGAGCAGTCGCAGCAAAGGCGCGCGGCGGTTCTGTGCCCGAAATTAAGCAGAAACAAAGAGATAAAGAGTTTTCCTGACTCAGGGAAATCAGGAGGCGCTTTGCCCGGATCGGTCATCGATCCGCATTGCGAAGGCCACGGCGCCGTCCTGTTCCAGCTCAGAGAAACCAATATGGCGGTAGAAGCCTCTGGCGCGCTCGTTTTTCGGATCGACACCGAGATGCACGGCGCTGACCCCATGCTTTTTCAGCGCCTCGAGCTCGGTATTGATCATCCTGCGTCCCCAGCCGCTCGCCTGAAGCCCGGGCAGGATGTTGATATGGAGATGCGCGGGGTAATCGTCCTGAAGCCACGGCGTCCCGCTGCGCGGCGCATGAATCCGCTCTATCACGTCGGCGTCGCGCGGACGGGCGGGTGTGAGGCCGGCGATCTGCCGGCGAACAAGCGGCCACCAGTTTGCTTCGAGGTCCTTGTCGAACCGGGCAGTATCCGGCACGCCGACGACATAGCCAACCGGGCGGTCGTCGAGAACCAGGACAAAAGCAAAGTCCTTGGCGAATTTGAGATAGGGCACCGACCAGATATAGCCGGGCAGATGCGGATCGCTGTAAAATGCGCTGGCATCATTGCCCCCATCTGCGGTTTTGAGGCAGATTTCGAAAAGGGCTTCGCTATCCGCGTCAACCGCCGGGCGAAGGAAGCAGTTGCTGTCCATCACGTTGCCACCTCCTGCGTGGCGTCTTGTCATTCCAAGTTGCGAGGGAGGCTCATGCATTGAGGATTACCTCAGATTCGTCGGTCCGGCAAAGCTCTGGGGGAAGAAAACGTTCGGCCGGTGCTTGGCGCAGAGACTGAACGGGGAGTGGAGAATAAACCAAATAAATGGTGGAACAGATGAAAAGAAGCGTGAAATCGATCAACATACTGTCCGCATGCCAATTGAGAGCAGCTGTCGCGCTTGCCGGCGCGGCGCTTGTCAGCCTCGGCCTTTCCGCTGCGCGCGCTGCCGATCTGCCTGTATGGGACGATCAGACCTATGAAGGCCAGAGCGCGGTCATCGAGCAGCTGAACAAGGAGTTCGAAGCTGCTCATCCCGGCGTCACCATCAAACGCACCGCCCGGACCTTCGACGACATGAAGTTGACGCTGAAGCTTGCTGTTTCGGCAGGGGATGGCCCCGTCGTCACCAAGGTCAACCAGGGCGCCGGCGACATGGGCGCCATGGTGAAGGAAGGCCTGCTCCTTCCTGTCGACGACTACATCAAGAAATACAGCTGGGATAAGCGGCAATCGGATTCCGTGCTTGCCCGAGACCGCTGGGACGGACCAAAATTCGGCGTGGGCAAGACCTACGGCATATCGGGCCTCGCCGAAATCGTCGGTCTCTACTACAACAAGAAGATCCTCGATGATGCGGGCATAGCGCTGCCGCAAACCTTCGAGGAGCTCTTGGCCGCTCTCGACAAGCTGAAGGAAAAGGGTGTTGCGCCCTTCATGATGGGCTCGGCAAAGCAGCATCTGGCCCTGCACATGATCGGCGCCATCGATCAGGCGCATATCGATGCGAGCAATCGTGCCGAACTTGACGATCTGATTTACGGCAAGGGCGGCTCCTGGAACACCAAGGGCAACATAGAATCCGCCAAACTCGTGCAGAAGTGGGCGCAGGGCGGCTATTTCTACCCCGGTTTCGAGGGCATCTCGGGTGATGACGCCGTCCAGCTTTTCATATCAGGGCAAGGCGCCTTCCTGATCTCCGGGACCTGGTATTTCGGTGATATGCAGCACAATCAGGATATCGGCTTCATGGCCATTCCTGCCCCGAAAGGTATTTCCAAGCCCCTGAGCGTCGGCGGCGTGGACCTCGCCTGGGCGATAACGAGCCTTGCCAAGGAAAAGGCGACTCAGGATCTGGCCGGCGAATATATCGACTATATGGTTTCGGAAAAGGCTGCCGAAACCTGGGCCAATGCTGGCTATCTTCCGGCAACATCGCTGGCGGCGGATGCAAAGCCGAAGCTTACGCCGCTGCTCACCGCCGGCATCGAGATGTGGAAGGCGCTCAACGCCAACGACGCTCTCGGCCATTATCCCGATTGGTCGAGCCCGACGATGCTGAAGACAATCGACGACAACACGCCGCTTCTTCTGTCCGGCAAGATCACGCCCGAAGCCTTCGTCGACGCCATGGACAAGGATTATCAGGCGTATCTGAAGGGTCAGAAATAAAATGGCGCAGACGCAGGTTGCGGCCGCCCGCGCCCGTGGCCTGCGTCTTGTCGATCTCAGTTAGAAAATCAGCGCCGCGATCTCAGGCTTGCGGCGCAACGACGATAGTTTTGGCTTCATGGAGTACCGGATGAAGCGCTCCCCACTTGATGGTTCCGAACATACCAATTGGATCTATTTGTTGCCGGGATTGCTGCTTTACGCGGCTTTCGTCTTCGGCCCGATTGTCGCGGCTTTGGGATTGAGCCTGACCAGCTGGGACGGCCTGACCATGCCCAAGTGGGTTGGCCTCGGCAATTACGTCGATCTCTTTTCCGACGATCGTTTTTATATTGCCTTGCGCAACAATGCCGAGCTCATGATTTTCTATTGTGTCCTGCCGCTCGTGCTCGGCATAGCTCTTGCCGCCTGCGTCTGGAATCTGAAGCAACGCGAACAGCTTGCCCTGCGTACGTTCCTGTTCCTGCCTTATATCATGCCGACTGCCGTGTTGGGCATCATCTGGGCATGGCTCTACAATCCTGCCTTCGGCCCCTTCAATCAATTCCTGAGAGCGGTAGGCCTGGGCAAGTTCGCGCTCCCATGGCTGGGAGATTTCGACTTTGTGCTTCCCGCAGTCGGGATCGTCGCGACCTGGTATTTCTTCGGCTTCTGCATGGTCATCTTCCTCACGGGAATTCAGCGCATCGACCCGTCGCTTTTCGACGCCGCCAAGGTCGATGGCGCTTCGGCGCGAAAGACCTTCTTCTGGATAACGCTGCCGCTTCTATTGCCTGAGATAAGGGTGGTTTTGCTTCTGACCGTCATCGCGTCGATCAAGAGCTTCGACCTGATCTTCACCATGACCCGCGGCGGCCCCGCCAATGCGACGCTCGTGCCGAACATCTACATGTATCAGCTCGGCTTCGAGCTCAATCGGTTCGGCGCGGCGGCGGCCATCGCCATTGTCGGCGCGGCCCTGACATTCATCATCAACTATATAATTCACCGGTTTGTCGGCTCGCAGAACAAAGGGGTGGCGTGATGAGCCGTTCGTCCAATATCCCCGCGACCACGCTCCCTCTTCGCATTCTCCTCTGGCTTCTCGCATTCGTCACGATCACGCCGTTCCTGCTTCTGCTTCTGACGTCGATAAAGAGCAAGGCCGACGTCCTGAAAGGTGCGTTCGCCTTGCCGGCATATCCGCATTTCGAGAATTACCTCGATGCTTGGAATGCAGGGCATTTCAACATCTACTTCTGGAATTCGATCATCGTCGTCATACCCGTCGTCGCCGCGAGCGTCTTTCTCGGCCTGCTGACGGGCTTCGCCTTCGCTTATTTGTCTTTCCCGCTTCGACGTACGCTGTTCGCCATCCTGACGCTTGGCATGATGGTGCCGGCCGAAGCCTTCATCATCCCGCTCTATTATGAAATGCGGTATCTCGGATGGATCAATACCTATGCGGCCGTGATCGTGCCGCAGATCGCGATGTCGATCCCATTCTCGACGATTTTCCTCGCCAGCGCGATGCAGCAACTGCCGGAGGAAATCCTCGAGGCGGCGGTTCTCGATGGCGCCGGGCGCTTTTACATCCTTCGCAAGATCGTCGTCCCCCTCATGGTGCCGGCAATGTCGACACTGGCGCTGTTCCTGTTCATCTGGACCTGGAACGAGTTTCTGATCCCCTTCATTCTGGTCAACGACGACGCCTATCGGACGCTGCCTCTCGGCATGCTGTTTTTCCAGGGGCGCTACACCGTCAACACGCCGGTTCTGACCGCCGGCGCGGTGATCGTCATTGCCCCGCTCATCCTGACCTATCTCATTTTCCAGCGCCGGTTCATCGCCGGCCTGACGGCAGGGACGACGAAATAGGAAGCCCAAGCCATCGGCGGCAAGGCTTCAAGCCGCTCCGGCGAGATTTCGGCGGCGCTTGTGGCGCGCTTCCAGCGCTACGCAGCCCCAGACCGTGCCGAACAGCAGGTAGACATGGCGCCAGTGGTCGATGTCGATCACGTTGCCGATTGCCGCGTGGCCGAGAACGGAGATCCAGGCGATCATGAGGAAGGGTTGCCAGGGCCGATCGAGCAGCAGGTTGCGGAAGCCGATCGTGAGTGTCCAGAGCAGCATGCCGACATAGCTGACGAAGCCGAGCCATCCATAGGTGGTCAGCGATTTCAGCCAGATATTGTGCTCGTCCTCGGGAAACATCGTGCCGAACACGAGCGGGCCGATGCCGAGCGGGCGCTCCATCATCATGGTGAAGCCGATCCTGTGGCGCTCGAAGCGGCCGAGATGCTCGCCGTCATATTGCTGCACTAGCTGGGCGCGTGCCGAAAACAGGTTTGCGACCTTCGGGATCTGCAGCGCCACCAGCAGCGATGCGACCAGCATGATGATCGCCGCCAGCGACAGGATCAGCACTCTCAAGCGGAAGGCGCCGCTGCGCTCCTTCAGCAGCATGATGAAAATCAAGAGCAGTACGCCAAGGGCAAAGAGACCCCAGGCGGCGCGGGAAAAGGAGAGGAAGATACCGAGCGCAATCACCAGCAGGGCCACGGCCTTCAACGGCGATTTCTTCAGGTCGCCGACGAGGATTCCATGGATGAGATGGAGTGACGGCGGCACCAGGAAGGGGCCGAAGACGTTCGGATCCTGGAAGGCGCCTTTGGCGCGGTCGTAGAGCGTGAAGACCTCTGAACCCGGAAAGGCGTGAAAATAGCCGAGCACGCCGAGCGCTGAAGTGGCGACGGCGGCGAAGGCCCAGGCGTTGAAGATCAGCGGCAGCCGCTTGTGGCTGTCCTCGATGATCGCCGCATAGAAGACGGCCGTCAGGGCCAGAAAGGTCGAGACCGCGATATACATCGGTCCGGTCGCGAGATCCTTCATCTGTGTCAGCGACAGCATGCCGCCGATATTGAAGGTGAGGAGCAGGGCAAGCAACGGCGCGACGCCCCGCGAAATCTTCAGGCCGAGGATGAACCAGAGGCCGATCAGCCCCGCCATCCAGAGTTCATAAGGCGCCGGCTCATCGATGACGAAGCCTGAGAGGAAGACGCCGAAGGCGACGAAGGCCGAGCCGATCAGGCGCAGCGTCACCCGCTGCGGCTGGGCGACACGCTGATATGTCGCCTCGATCGCGCTCAATAGGCATTTTCCGTGTTGAGCAGCCGGATCGGCGTCAGGAACAGGATCTTCAGATCGAACCAGAGCGACCAGTTCTCGATGTAATAGAGATCGTAGGCCGTGCGGAACTTGATCTTCTCGTCATTGTCCACTTCGCCACGCCAGCCGTTGATCTGCGCCCAGCCGGTGACACCCGGTTTGACGCGGTGGCGGGCGAAATAGCCCTCGACGACATCGGCGAAGGCGCGGTCGCGCGCCTGGGCGAGAACGGCATGCGGACGCGGGCCGACGAGGGAGAGGTCGCCCTTCAGCACGTTGAAAAGCTGCGGCAGCTCGTCGATCGAGGTCTTGCGGATGAAACGGCCGACGCGGGTGACGCGCGGATCGCCCTTGGTCACGGCGGCCCTGCCTGTGGGGTCGCTCATGTTGGTGTACATCGAGCGGAACTTGAAGACGTTGATGACTTCGTTGTTGAAGCCATGGCGCTTCTGCATGAAGAAGACAGGGCCCTCCGAGGTCGCCTTGATGGCGATGGCGGTGACGAGCATCAGCGGCCAGAGCAGCGCAAGCGCGACTATGGTGAAGAAGATGTCGAAGCCGCGCTTGGCGACGGAATCCCAGTCGCGGATCGGCTTCTTGAAAATGTCGAGCATCGGCACCGAGCCGACATGAGAATAGGCGCGCGGCCTGAAACGCAGCCGGTTGGCATGGGCAGCGAGGCGGATATCGACCGGCAGGACCCAGAGCTTCTTCAGGAGATCGAAGATACGCGCCTCGGCCGAAAGCGGCAGGGCGATAATCAGCATGTCGATGCGCGTCAGCCGCACGAATTCGACGAGTTCGGCCACGGTGCCGAGTTTCGGATAACCGGCGACCATGATCGGCGAACGCTTTTCGCCGCGGTCGTCGAAGATGCCGCAGATGCGGATGTCGTTGTCGGCCTGCTGTTCGAGGATGCGGATCAGTTCCTTGGCCGGTTCGCCGCCGCCGACAATGACGGCGCGCCGCTCCATGATGCCGTTGCGCGCCCAGTTGCGGATGCCGTAGGCGACGAGGAAACGCTCGGCCGCCAGGAAAAGCGCGCCCACCACGAACCAGGGGATACAGGCCTCGACCATCGCCCAAGTCGTTCCGCGGACGAGCGCGAAAAAGCCGACGGTCAGGATAAGCGCGATCGTCCACGAGGCGAGGATGCGCGGCATCAGCCTGAGCTTGGCTCGAAGTGCGGGAATGGTGTAGGTGTCGGCAAGCTGCAGCCCGACGACCGTCAAGGCAGAAGTGATCGCCGCCATGCCGGCGCGCATCAGCGGGGTATCGCTGCCGTCGCCCGGCCAGAAATAGTGAGCGATCAGGGCAATGGCGAAGAGCGCCAGGAATTCCAGGAGCCGCAATTGCCCGATGATGATGACGGGCGATTGCGGGCCGTCGCGGAATTGTTCGGCGATCTGCCGGGCATAGGGATTGATCTCGATCGGCCCGGAGGATTTCTCCTCGGCCGCGTCGCTGCGCGCCTCGACGTCGGAAACTTGCTTGCGCAGCGCTTCTACGTCGAATTGGTCGCTTTTTTCCAGTTTGTTCATGGGGTTTTGTCGCTCGTTGTCAGCAAGCGAAATACCAGAAAGCCCCTAAGAAATATTTACGAGGCGGCGGACATTGCTTGCCCGGCAGTGGGATCGACGAGCTCATGGTACAATTTCAGGACATCCTGCGCCATCACCGCCGAGGAAAACACGGCCTTTACTGCGTCGCGCGAGGGCATTGTTTGGGCGTGCCAGCTGGGTGTGCTCAGCGCTTCCGCCATGACGCGGGCAAGATCGGCGGAATTGCCGGGCTCCACAAGGGCAGGGCTGTCCTTGCCGAGCACCTCGGGAATGCCGCCGACGCGGCTTGCGATGATCGTCTTGCCGGCGCCGAGCCCTTCGAGCACGATATAGGGCATGGCTTCGGCGCGCGAGGGGACGACGAGGTTCTGCGCCATGGCGAAAGCTTCGTGGATGCGCATCGCCGGCAGCATGCCGATACGTTTACCGAGGCCGCGCTCGACCATCATTTCGCGGTAGCGGTCGCGGTCGGGCCCGTCGCCGATCATCAGCGCTGAAAGCGGCCTGCCGAGCAGCCGCTCGGTCTTGGCGAAGGCATCGACAAACAGATCGGGACCCTTGAGGTCCCGAAGCATCCCGACATAGATGAAATGGACGGCATCCGACCGGGTGTGGATCGGCTCGAATTCACGCTCTCCGATGCCGTTGTAGATCAGTTTCGTCTTCGTTCGCGGCTTGCCCACCTTGCGGGCATAGGTGTCGCGCTCGTATTCGCAGATGAAGACCAGCGCATCGGTGAAATATTCCTGCAAGCGCTCCATCCTGAGGACGAACTGTCCTGTGAACGAGGAGCGCGAATAATGCAGGCTTCCGCCGTGCGCGGTATAGAGGCGGGCTACGCGATACCTGTTCACCCGCAGAGCTGAGCCGGCAAGTCGCGCGAGCACGCCGCCTTTGGCGCCGTGTCCGTGCAGCACATCCGGCCGCAAACTTTTGATTTTCTTGTACGTATCCCACATCGTCGCAATATCGGACGGGCTGACGGAGCGCCGGATCGGCACGCGTGTCAGGCCGAGCGACAGATAGGGACGGATATCGTCGAAAAGGCTGTCCTCATGTTCGCCGCCGGTCGAGCTGTCGCAGAGGATGCCGATTTCATGACCGGCCTTGCTGTGCTCTTCGACGAGATCGCGGACATGGCGGAAGATCCCGCCGACCGGCGACCTGAAGCAGTGGAGGATGCGGAGCGGCTTCTCTGTTGCCATCGCTCAGAAGAGCCGTTCGCGGACGTAGATCGTGTCGCCGGCGATGATCGGACCGGATATGTTGATGCGGCCGGTCAGCACCTCTCCGTTGATCTTGCGGGTGACGTCGACCATGCTCTGGTTGGCGCGGCTGGAGAAACCGCCGGCAACCGCGATGGCGTTCTGCACCGTCATACCGGGAACATAGGCATACTGGCCGGGCTGGCCGACTTCGCCCATGATGAAGATCGATCGGTAGCGATCGACGTCGATGGTGACGTCGGGGTCGCGAAGATAGCCCTGCTGCAGTTTCTGGGCGATCTGCCCGGAGAGTTGCTGCAGGGTCCGGCCGCGGGCAGGGACCTGGCCGATGAGGGGGAAGGCGATATAGCCGGCCTGATCCACCGTATAGGTATTGGTCAGGCTCTGCTGATCGAAGACGGTGATGCGCAGACGGTCGCCGCTGTCGAGCGTATAGGGCTGGATCGTCGCCTCGTTAAAGGCCTTCGGCGCCGGCTTATACGTCGTGCAGCCGCCCAATGCTGCCGTCATGGCTGCAAGGCTCAGGGCCAAAAGGATCTTGGGCGGGGCGACAGACATCCGCTTGTGCTCACAGAAAATGAACTTGGTGAAGCCGTTATCGATCCGTTAGGGTTAATGCCCGGTAAAGGGCGCATGCAATTTCCCGGTTTCCTTCGCCGACCTCGCTCATTTCTTGGCAGGATCGCCATTAACCGTTGAGTTACCATGGTCGTTTACGCTTGCGGCTCGTTTGTTGTGGAGTAAGAGCATGTCCGGCGTAGTGCGTGATCAGGATGTGGACATCGACCTCGGCCAGCTGGTCCGCGCTGTTTGGGCGCGCCGCCTCAGGGTTTTGGCGATTACTCTGGCGGCGGCAGGTGCCGCCTTCGCCGGCGCCAAGCTGATGTCGCCGCAATATCGCAGCGAAACACGGCTCCTCATCGAACCCCGCGCGCCGGCCTTCGCCAGCACCCAGCAGGCCAATGACGCGAGTGCCGGCCCGCTGATGGACGAGTTGAATATCGCCAGCCAGGTGCAGCTCCTGCAATCGGCCGATCTCCTCAAGCGGGTCATCAACGACCTGAAGCTCTATAACCTGCCGGAATTCGACGACGCCGCCAATGGCTCTGCCATGAGCAGTATCCTGGTGAAACTGCACCTGAAGAAGAACCCGCTGGAAAACCCGCCGGAAGAGCGCGTCATCGACGCCTTCATCGAACGGCTGCAAGTCTATCAGGTGCCGGGTTCACGCGTCATCGGCATCACCTTCACCTCGAAGGATCCGAAGCTCGCCGCCGCCATCCCGAACGCCATGGCGAAGGTCTACCTCTCGATCCAGAGCGGCGCCAAGCTCGATTCCAATTCGGAGGCGACGCGCTGGCTGGAGCCGGAAATCGAAAACCTGCGCCGGAAGGTCAGCGAGGCCGAGCAGAAGGTTGCCGAATATCGCACCACTTACGGGCTCTTGCAGACGAACGGCACGACCACCTTTCCGGCACAGCAATTGAACGATATCTCCGCCGAGCTGACCCGCGTGCGTGGAGACAAGGCCAATGCCGAGGCGAGGGCGCAGGCGGTGCGCAATGCGCTGTCTTCGGGCGAGGCTTCCGACACGCTGCCTGACATCATGTCCTCACAGGCTATCCAGCGGCTGAAGGGGACCGAATCCGGCCTGCAGTCGCAGATCTCCGACCTGCAGACGAGCCTTCTCAACAACCATCCGCGGCTGAAAAGCCTGCGCGCCCAGCTCTCCGATATCCGCGGCCAAATCCGCCAGGAGACGCAAAAGATCCTGGCGAGCATCGAAAACGAAGCGAAGGTTGCCGATCTGCGCGCGAGCGAGCTGGAGCGCCAGAAGGACGCGGTACAGGCCAACAGCGCCCGTGCCGGCGAAGACGAGGTTGGCCTCAACGCGCTGGAGCGTGAGGCAAATGCACAGCGCCAGTTGCTCGAAACCTATCTGGTTCGCTACCGCGAGGCGGCTTCCCGCGCCGACAGCAATTCGAGCCCTGCCGATGCCCGCATCGTTTCCAAGGCGATCGAACCGGTCGATCCCTATTTCCCGAAGGTCGTGCCGATCGTCGTCGTCGCCGCTGTCGCGACGTTGATCGTGAGCGCGATCGTCATCATGCTGGCCGAACTCTTCAGCGGCCGGGCGCTCCGAGCCGTCGATACCGCGCCGAAGGAGTCGGAAGACGAAGCGGCCGTCGAGGACGACGTGCCGCAGGCCGCTCCGGTCGTTGCCGCCGCCAGAAAACCTGTCCAGCCGAGCATGCTTGCCGTCGTCGCGGATGAGGATGACGAAGTCGAGGACGTGGAGGCTGCCGAACAGGCATTGGAGGACGACAATGAATTCTCCATTGCCTCCGTTGCGGACTATCTTACGGACAGCCGCGCGCCGCTGGCGATTGCGATATCTCCGACCGGCGACAATGGTTCGGTGGCGACGGTTTCGCTGACCCGCATGCTTGCCGATGCCGGACGCCGCGTCATTCTGATCGACATGACCGGTTCCGGTTATCCCACAGAACTGATGGCAGAGGACCGGGTGGCCCTTGGCGTCACGGATCTGCTTTGCGGCGAGGCCGCCTTTGGCGACACGATTCATGGCGACCGTTTTTCCGACGCGCATCTGATCCCGCAGGGCCAGAGCGATGTGCGCCGCGCCATGTGTGGCGTCGACCGGCTTTCGCTGCTCCTCGATGCGCTCGCTGCCGCCTATGACCTTGTCGTCGTCGAGTGCGGTGCGGCCGATGTCGCCGGCGTTTCACGGCTGACGCGCAGCCGCGACGTCGAGATCATCCTCTCTCTGCCGGAGGTCGAGGAGACCATCTTCGTGACGCTGATGACGGAATTCCAGGCGGCAGGCTATGAGCGTGTCGTGCTGATGTCGGGCGGGGATGGGTCGGAGCAGGCATTCGGCCGGGCCGCCTGAGCGTCAGCTGATCCGCGCCCTTATGCCCTGGGCGAACTTATAGAGCTTGGGCCGCGCCTTGATATGCGCCTTGCCGCGGGTGACGAGCCGATGCGCGGCGCCGGCGGCGACGCCGAGCGGCGAGACCGGCAGCACTACGTCGTAATGCGCTGTCTCGACCGGCGCCCAGGAACGTTTGTAGGTCTGATCGCCGAGGCCGAAATCGAACAGCGCCACGCCCTTGCCATGCAGTCCCGAGATGGTCTGCCAATAGAGGAATTCGCCGGGGCTCGTATCCGGCACAAGCTCTTCGTCGATCGCGCCGAACTGGCAGATGATGTGATCGCCCTTGCGCGAGATACCCGAAATCGCGGCGATACGGCCTTCGTTTTCGCCTTTGAGCCGCAGCGCATGCATCTGCAGTCCGAAATACTGGCTGGCGTCATCTCGCTTGTCGATGAGGCCGTGCAGAAAGGCCTGCGTCTCCTTGTCGGCGAAGACGTCGGGCAGGCCGAGGCTGGCAAAGCGGGCGCTCTTCAGGCGGAAGAACGTATTGAGCAGGCGATGCTGCTCTTCCGACGTTTCGGGAATGACGTATTCGAAGCCGCCCGCAGCCTCGAGACGTTTCGACTGAACGCGGAATTTCTTGCGCCGGCTCTTGGCGTTGAGCTGTTTCAGCGTTTCCTCGAAGGTGGAAAGCAGCGGCAGCTGGTAGGCGTGGTTCTGGTTCTGCACCATCGGCAGTCCCGTCAGCGGCGTCTGCCGCCCGCGCCATTCCAGCGGAATGTTCTGCAGCAGCAGCAGATCGGCCCGGCCCTTCAGCGCCTGCTGGAGCTGGCCGGCGAACTTGTCGGCGTCGATGCTGCCGCCGCTGTCTGCAAAGCTTTCGGAAAACAGACCGGTATTGATGTTGCTGTGATCGGCGGCGATGAACTTCGCGACGGAAAGCCCGCGGGACTTGACGATCTCGACTGGCAGAATGAAAGCGGCCTGGCCGGCATGGGTGCCTTTGAGGATCGCCAGCGGCCTCTGAAAGGCGCTTGTCCAGGCGGCGCACCAGTCGTAGCTCTGATGCAGCGACTGGAGATTATCGCGCTCCAGAGTTCGCCAGTCGTCCTCCAGCGGCTGCATTGCCTCGAAAACGCTGATGTCGATTTCGGCCATGGCGAGTTTCATGCTCAGCTGGCGCAGGTTCGAAAGGGCTGTCTCGGCCAGCGCTGCGTCGTCTGACGCCTGTTCATCGACATCGAGCTTTTGCGTCTGCACGGGTGGTCTCCGGTCAAGAATGCTGAGCGGAAGGTAGGGGTGCCTGACGTATATTTGGTTTAACTGGAGGTGGTGGGCGAGGTTTTCCGCTGATCACGGTTATTCCGCCGTTAATGCATGTCGCTCGGAACTGTGCAGCGGTTCCGAGATAACGACATGCATAAAACAGGGGGTCAAAGTGCTGCGCATGATCAAGTTTGGTGCGACGCGCTGGGTGATCTTACCGCTGGCGGGGGCCGGCCATCCATTTGATGATCACCATCGCAGGCAAGACCCAAAGCAGACCGGTCAGGAAGAAATAGAGGAGGTGTCCCCACCAGGGCGCGTTGCCGAGCGTTGCCACCGCGATCGTATTGGCCAGCAGCGCATAGCCGAGCACGAGCACGATGATGAGGATCGTGCCGATGAATTTGCGGAGGCGGATGGGCATCGGTTATCTCTTGGATTGGACGCATCGACCGGCGCGACGGCATGCCGCAAAGGTTCGGGGCTTGTTTTGCATGAGCCGGTGGGGCAAATCAACACCCGGATAGAAGGAGACATCATGGCCGTCGCGAACCTCATCACGGAACAGGCGATCCGCAGCGAAATGCGAAAGCAGGACCGCGACCGCCGCGCCGTGCGCCTCTGGCTCGGCTTCGTGCTCTTGGCGCTTTTCTGTCTCGTGCTCGTCGGAGGCGCCACGCGGCTCACCAATTCCGGCCTGTCGATCACCGAATGGAAGCCGATCCACGGCGTCATCCCGCCGCTGTCGGTTGCCGAATGGGAGGAGGAGTTCCGCCTCTACCAGCGCATTCCCGAATTTCAGCAGTTGAACAGCTCGATGACCGTCGAGGAATTCAAGGGCATCTTCTGGTGGGAATGGGCGCACCGGCTGATCGCCCGCGGCATCGGCGTGATCTTCGCCCTGCCGCTGATCTATTTCTGGCTGACAGGGCGGATCGAGAAGCGCCTGCGCTGGCCGCTCCTGGGCATCCTGGCGCTCGGCGGCCTGCAGGGCTTCATTGGCTGGTGGATGGTATCGTCAGGGCTTTCCGTCCGCACCGACGTCAGTCAATATCGGCTGGCGACCCATCTCGTCATGGCTTGCCTGATCTTCGCCTCCTGCATGTGGATCATGCGCGGCCTCTCCAGACATTCCAACGATCCGATGCCGGCGCGAAGCTCGCGCGGCTTTGCCGCCACGATCGCCATTTTCTCGCTGTTCCAGATCTATCTCGGCGCTCTTGTGGCTGGGCTCGACGCCGGCTTTTCCTACAACACCTGGCCGCTGATGGACGGCGCCGTCATCCCCTCCGATCTGCTGATACAGCAACCCTTCTGGATCAATGCCTTCGAGAACCCGAAAACGGTGCAGTTCATCCATCGCGTCGGCGCCTACACACTCTTCGCACTGACGCTCATCAATATGGTGATTGCACTGCGCGCGGCATCATGGACCACCCATGCTCGCCGCGCTGTCCTGCTCTTCGCGCTGGTGACGCTACAGGCGGCGATCGGCATCGCCACGCTGCTGATGCAGGTGCCGCTTCACTGGGGCCTGCTGCACCAGGCCGGCGCACTTGTCGTTTTCGGCTTCGCTGTTGCCAACTGGCGGGGCTTTTACGGCGAATATCCGCGCGAGACGGTGATCGCGGAACACGATTGAGCTAGCCGCTTCAGCGTAGCAGGCCGTCGAGCAACGGCATGCCGACGATCGCGGCGGCGCCGATCAGGACGTAGCAGGCGATGCGGAAAGTCCGTTCTTCCGCAAGCCCGAAGAGTTTCGAGCCGCCGTAGAGCCCGACCGCATAGCTCGGCAGGGTGACGACCGTGAGCGCGAAGACGGCGGGCACGAACAGACCGCCGACATAATAGCTGATGACGCTGAAGACGGTCGAGATCGAGAAGTAGAGCACCACATTCGCCCTGACACGCGCGGAATCGCTCTTGCCACCGAGCCAATAGGCGACGACGGGCGGGCCGCCGAGTTGCGCGGCGCCGCTGAAAAGCCCGGCGATCAGGCCGACGCCGCTGGTGAGCGGCGTGGACGGGGCGCCGTGGTAGCGCCATCCGGAGACGAGGAGCGCAAGCAGGGATATGGCGATGACCGCGATACTCCAGCGCAGCAGCATCGGGTCGAGCAAAGCCAGCATCGCCGTGCCGGCCGGCACACCGAGGGCAGCCCCCGCCGCCATGACGAAGACCTCGCGTCGGTTGGCGCCGCGCCAGGCGGGCGGGATCATTCCGAGCGTGGCAATGCCGTCGATGACGAGCAGGATCGGTGAAACCAGCTTCGGCCCGACGATTGCGCCGCCGAGCGGAATGAAGATCAGCGCGGCCCCGAAACCTGAAAAGCCGCGGGCAAGTCCGGCGATGAAGGCAAACGCCATCAGCGCGTAGATGCCGTGGTCGGGCAGGGCGGTTGCAAACCAGGCACGCAGGCCGGCGATAAGCGCATCCGGCGTCATGATGTCGTCAGGAAGCGAGCATCAGGTCCATGTTCTGGACCGCGGCGCCCGATGCGCCCTTGCCGAGATTGTCGAGCAAGGCCACCAGATTGACCTGCGAACCGCCTTCCTTGCCGAAAACGAAGAGCTTCATCGTGTCCTTGCCTTCGAGCTCGACGGCGTTGACACGGGGCAGCGCCTTGCTTTCGGCGAGCGGCACGACGGTGACGATATCCTGTCCGGCAAAATGGGCGACGAGCGCGGCATGGATGCTCTCCATCGTCGTGCCCTCGGCGAGATCGTCGAGATGGAGCGGCACCTGCACGATCATGCCCTGCGCGAACTTGCCGACCGACGGCGAGAAGATCGGCGCGCGGTCGAGCAGACCATGCACGGTCATCTCCGGCACATGCTTGTGGGTGAGCGGCAGGCCGTAAAGGAAATGCGGCGCGGTGATCGCATCCGGATGATCCGGATTTTCCATCTGGGCGATTAGCTGCTTGCCGCCGCCGGTATAACCGGAAACCGCGTTGACCGTCACCGGATAGCCGTCCGGCAGAATGCCGGCGGCGCGCAGCGGCCGGATGAGGCCGATCGCGCCGGTGGGATAGCAGCCGGGATTGGCGACGAAACGGGCGGCCTTGATCCTGTCGGCCTGCGCCCCGTCCATTTCGGCGAAGCCATAGGCCCAGCCGGGATTGACGCGGAAGGCCGTCGAGGTGTCGATGACGCGGACGTTGTTGTTGCCCGAAACCATCTGAACCGCTTCCTTCGACGCATCGTCGGGCAGGCAGAGGATGGCGATGTCGGCGCCGTTCAGCATGTCTTCGCGCATGGCGGCATTGCGCCGTTCGGCCTCGGGAATGGACAGAAGCTCGACATCGCGGCGGCCGGCCATGCGCGTACGGATCTGCAGACCCGTTGTGCCGTGTTCGCCGTCGATGAAGATTTTCGGTGCCATGATAGACCTGCGCTTTCAAGAGGTTCTGAAGGTTTCCGGATTCGGTTTGGGAGATCAATAAATCAGTCGTGTGACGTCGCGATGGCGCGTCGCTCCGCATGAAGCCCCAGCATATACATTGCCACCGTCGCCCCTGCAATGGCGGTAGTATCGGCGTGGTCGTAGGGCGGCGACACCTCGACGATATCGGCGCCGCGTATGTCGAGCTGATGCAGACGCTGCAGCACCGAGAGGATCTTGGCGCTCGACGGTCCGCCCGCAACCGGTGTGCCGGTACCGGGCGCAAAGGCCGGATCGAGGCAATCGATATCGAAGGTGAGATAGGCGGGTGCGCCGCGCGTATGCGAGATGATCGCAGAGGCGATGTCGCCGGCGCTCATATCCTCGACCTGATGCCCGTAGAGGATATTGATGCCGCAATCCTCGGGCGCATGCGTGCGGATGCCGATCTGGATCGATCGGTCGGGATCGATGATGCCCTCGCGGACGGCGCGCGCCACGAAGGAACCATGGTCGATGCGCCGCTCTTCGTCGAACCATGTGTCCTGGTGGGCGTCGAACTGCACGAGGGCGAGGGGGCCATGTTTTGCCGCATGGGCTTTCAGCAGCGGCCATGTGACGTAGTGATCGCCGCCGAGCGTCAGCAGAAAGGCGCCGCTGTCGAGGATGGCGTTCGCCTGGCGTTCGATCGCCGCGGGCGTGTCCTGATGGTTGCCGTAGTCGAGCAGGCAATCGCCATAGTCGATCACGGCCATCCCGGCGAAGAGATCGCGGTTGAAGGGATATTGCGCGTCGTTGTCGAAGATCGCCGAGGCGCGCCGGATCGCCTGCGGCCCGAAGCGCGTGCCCGGCCGGTTCGATGTCGCGGCATCGAAAGGAATGCCCCAGACGGCGACGTCGACGCCGGCAAGCTCCTTGGTGAAGCGGCGGCGCATGAAGGACAGCGCGCCGGCAAAGGTCGGGTCGCTGGCGGCGGAGGTAAGGCTGGTCGCCATGAAGGCGTGGTCAATCGATCTGTTCGCCAAGTCATGCTCCTTTTTTCGCTCGCAAAACCATCGTCGCGTTCGATGCGGACGCTGCGTTGTAAGATCACCGTTCGACGCAGGCATCGAGCGGCAGTCTCGCGAAAGTGTTGGCTGATCCCTCGCGCGCAGAAAGGGGTAGGCGAGGTGCGGCTGGAATTCAAGCAATCGTTCGGATCACGGCCCGCCCGTTACGGCCATGGCGCGGAGTGCCGTCCTCTCCTGCATCGACGGGATGCATGAAAGCACTAGTTTAGTCACAATTTTTTTAAAATCCACACTTGCAATAAGTCTTGCGGCTACCTAAAGCAAGCCCTGAGTCGTGGGGATGACTCCGCAGTCAGCAAGAGCATTGTATTTTAGGAATATTTACAGTGATTTACCGAAGAGAGGTTGACGGCCTGCGGGCAGCCGCGGTGATGCCCGTGATTCTGTTCCATGCGGGTTGCAGTCTCTTTTCCGGCGGTTTCATCGGCGTCGATGTTTTCTTCGTGATCAGCGGCTTTCTGATTACGTCGATCATCCTCGAGGAGATGCGCGACGGCACCTTTTCGCTGGCGGCATTCTACGAGCGCCGGGCCCGCCGTATCCTGCCGGCCCTGTTTCTCGTCATTCTGTGCTGTCTGCCCTTCGCCTGGCTCTGGGTCATGCCGGAGGAATTTCGTGCCTTCTCCGACAGCCTGATTGCCACCAGCCTCTCCGGCGCAAATTTCCTGTTCTGGTTCAAAAGCGGCTACTTCGCGCCGGAGGCCGGAGAGGTGCCGCTGCTTCATATCTGGAGCCTTGCCGTCGAAGAGCAATATTACATGGTCTTCCCGCTGCTCGTCATGTTCATGTGGAAGCGCAAGCGGAATTGGCTCTTTGCGCTCCTGGTTGCGATTGCGCTTGCGAGCCTTGCCTACAGCGAGTGGGCGTCACGCGCCTTTCCCTCGGCCAATTTCTATTTCCTGCCGTCGCGGGCCTGGGAGTTTCTGGCCGGATCACTCTGCAGCTTCATGCAGTTGAAGGGGCAGGAACGCGGCAGCGATCCGCTGTCGCTCCTCGGTTTCGGCATGATTGCCTTCTCCGTCTTTTACTTCGACGAGACCTCGCCCATTCCCTCCACGCTCGCACTGGTTCCCGTGGTGGGCGCGATGCTCGTGCTGCTCTTTGCCCGACAGGGGACCTGGGTGGCGGCGCTGCTTTCGACCCGCGCCTTCATCATGATCGGGAAGATCAGCTATAGCGCCTATCTCTGGCACCAGCCGCTTTTTGCCTTTGCGCGCATTCGCAGCATCGATCCGCCCCGTCTCGCCGTGATGGGCGCGCTGGCCTGCGTTGCTCTTGTCCTCGGCTATCTCTCGTGGCGTTTCGTCGAGCAGCCGTTCCGCAGAAGCCGGCACAGATTGCTGCCGACCCGCCGGGGCCTGACCGTATCGGCATCGGTGATGCTCGCAGCCCTCTTTGCCTTCGGGCTTTATGGCCACGATACGCGCGGTATTCCCTGGCGACTTCCGGAGCCGATCAAGGATTTCATCGCGGACAGCGAGTGGAGCAAGACGTGTCTTATCGAGAGCGGGTCGGATTGGGATGCGATGCCGATCAAGGACTGCATATTCAATAGCGGTCACGCGCGGACTTACGCAATCCTCGGAGATTCCCTGGCATCGGCGCTGACGCCCGCGCTTGCCAAGCGTCTGGACGGCATGGATATCGGCCTGGAGCAGATCACGCACAGCTTTTGTGCGCCGGTCGCCGATGTTTCGATGGCCTCCCTCCAGGCGCGCGAATGCGGTGCCTTCAATGCTGCCGCGATCGACTATCTCGTCAAGAGCAAGGTCAAGACCGTCGTTCTCGCCGCATCCTGGCAGGTGTTCTTCGCACAATCCCGATACGTGTTCAAGGACGAGGAAGTCGCGACGCCAGACGTCGGACAGAAGTTGAAGGATGCTTTTGACAAAACCGTCGGCGATTTGACGTCGGCCGGCATCCGAGTGGTCATCGTCTACCCTCATCCGCGCGGCGACACGGAGATCGCAGCCAAGGTCGCCAAGCTGATGCACAAGGGCATGCCGGCGCCGACCATCACCATCGCCCAGGATGAATTCATCGAGCAGTCATTGCCGTCCTATGCCTATCTCGATGGCCCCAAGGACAAGCATGTCCTGCGCGTCGATCCGGCCAAGATCTTCTGCGGGATAGAGACGGGGCGATGCGATCTGGCGCGGGAAGGCAAAGCCTTGATTTTCGATAAGGTGCATTTCACCCCGGCGGGGGCGGAAGCCGTAGCCGACGAAATTCTGGTCGCTCTGAAGCGAGACGACGTGGCGGCTGAAAACGGCGTGGCGGCGCTCTCTTCCGGCGGCTTCTAAAAAAATCCAGTAAAGGTGCGAAGCGGTCGGCGTCTCTTGCGCGTCGGAAAAGATGCGCGATGCTGTGACCGCGCAAACAAAAAGGCCGGGTTTCCCCGGCCTTCGTAAATTCTCGTCTGTCCGAAGCGATTAACGCTTGGAGAACTGGAAGGACCGGCGGGCCTTTGCCTTGCCGTACTTCTTGCGTTCGACGACGCGGCTGTCGCGGGTCAGGAAGCCGCCCTTCTTCAGCACCGAGCGAAGGCCCGGCTCGAAGTAGGTGAGGGCCTTGGAGAGACCGTGGCGAACGGCGCCGGCCTGGCCGGAAAGGCCGCCGCCGGCAACGGTGGCGACGATGTCGAACTGGCCGTCACGGGCAGCCGCGACGATCGGCTGACGCAGGATCATCTGCAGCACCGGACGGGCGAAATATTCCGCGAATTCCTTGCCGTTGACGATGATCTTGCCGGAGCCCGGCTTGACCCAGACGCGGGCAACGGCGTTCTTGCGCTTGCCGGTCGCGTAGGAGCGGCCGAGCGAATCGACCTTGCGGACGTGTGCCGGAGCAGCAGCTTCGGAAGCCGTGCCGAGATCCTTCAGGGAGGAGAGGTCAGCCATTATCAGGCGCTCCTTACGTTCTTTTTGTTGAGCGCGGCAACGTCGAGGGCGACCGGCTGCTGGGCTTCATGGGGATGGTTGGAGCCGGCGTAGACGCGCAGGTTCTTCATCTGGCGACGGCCGAGCGGGCCGCGCGGAACCATGCGTTCGACGGCCTTTTCGAGGACGCGCTCCGGGAAGCGGCCTTCGATGATCTGGCGTGCGGTGCGTTCCTTGATGCCGCCGGCATAACCGGTGTGCCAGTAGTAGACCTTGTCGGAATACTTCTTGCCGGTGAAAACGACCTTGTCGGCATTGATGACGATGACGTTGTCGCCGTCGTCAACGTGGGGCGTGAAGGTTGCCTTGTGCTTGCCGCGCAGGCGCATAGCGATGATGGAAGCGAGACGGCCAACGACAAGCCCTTCGGCGTCGATGATCACCCACTTCTTCTCTACCTCTGCAGGCTTCTGAGAGAAGGTTGCCATAGTGAATACTCTCTTTTAGGACCCTTGGCCCGAGGGCTTGAAGGGCGTTTTTTGTTGCTTGGATTGACACGCCCGAGGCATGCCAAAAAGAAAGCAGCCGGGAGAGGCTGCGTTCTGGCGGGGTGTATAAAGGGAATGTGACATCCGGTCAATATCGACTTCCCCGGCCATCTGAAAAAAGAATAAGTAAAAACAATGCGTTAGCTGTATGGTATTATATTACCTCACATTTGTCGGCCGGAGAGCCGTCGTGCTGACGCTTTAGCGGCGGCTTGAGACCCTTATTTCCAAGGTCGAAAGCCGCCTAATCCTCGAGGCCGCGCAGGCATTTCATCATTTCGCGCAGGCCGCGCGTCAGGTGTTTGTCCCGGCGAAGAACCATGCCGAGGCGGCGCGTGAGCTTGGGCTTTAGCGACGACGTCGCCACGAGGCCTGCGCGGTCTCTTTTCAATGCCAGCCCCGGCAGGATCGACCAGCCGAGCCCCACGGCCACCAGTTCCTTGATCGCCTCGATGCTGCCGAACTCCATCGCGGGCCGGGTCGTCGCATCCGAGCCGGTCAACCACGTGTCGATCGCGCGTCTTGTGTTGCCGCCCTCGTAAAGCAGCAGCGTCTTTTCGCGCATGAAAGCGGCGTCCGGTCCGCCCTCCGGCATGCGACTGCCGGCGGGAGCGACGGCCAGCAACTCCTCTTCGTAGAATGTCTCGATCTCGAAGTTCCGCCCGGATGCCGGCAGCGCGACGACGGCGATATCGAGGCTGTTGGCTTCCAGGTCGCGCAGAATATCGTCGGCATTGCCGATATGGACGGTGATTTCGAGGTTCGGCATGTTTTTCCTGGCGGCGGCGATGGCGCGGGGAAGCAGATGGATCGACGCCGTGCCGCCGCTGCCGATGCGCACGCGGCCGCTCGCGCCATCTCTGTGCGGCATCATCGCTTCTTCCGCGGCAGCCGATTCTTGGAGCAGCCGCCTTGCATGCACGAGCAGGTCGAGGCCTGCGGCTGTCGGCTGCGCCCGCCGTCCGACGCGCTCGATCAGCCGGACGCCGAGCCGCTGTTCGAGACCTTTGACCTGCAGGCTGACCGCCGGTTGCGTCAGGCCCTCCTTGTCGGCCGCAGCCGTAAAACTTCCGAGATCGGCGACGTTGACGAAGGCCGAGAGCTGATCGAGATTAAGAGGCACGCCAAAGAAATCCTTATGCATATGATAATATCCATAAGCTTCTTTCGTGGCGTCTTCCAGGCCATCCTTCATCCGTTGAAAAAAGGAAGAAGAGATGGCTCTGGATACAAGCGAGATCGCTGAAGCCTCCGGCGATGCCGCCCGGCGGAAACTCCGCAAGATCATGGGCCTAGCCCTGCGGCTTCTCGCGGCTGTCGAGCATCGCCTGGAGAAGCGCCGTAGCCGCCGCACGCTTATCGACCTGACCGACGACGAACTTCGCGATGTCGGCCTGACGCGCGGCCAGGCGAGGACCGAGGTCTCCAAGTCCTGGTTCTGGTCTTGACGTCGGTTCATCCGGAGAGCGGATCTTGCTCGAAATTGCTGCCGCCTTGTGGCAGAACACCTGTCTGAAAATCGAGCGCAGGAGCATGGTCATGGCCGAAATCGTATCCTTCCGGAAGGACGCAGACAGGATGGAAGAGAGCGGATTGCTGGTCCGCTCGCTGCGGGACGGCGTGCTGCGGCTCGTGCTCAACAACCCGCCGACCAATGTGCTTTCCGTCGCGCTTCTCGAAGCGCTGACGGCCGCGCTCGAGGCGGCTGACGCGGATGCGGATGTGCGCGTGATCGTCATCGCCTCGACCGGCAATGTCTTTTCCGCCGGCCATGACCTCAAGGAACTCACGGCCCATCGCGCCGACGAGGACCAGGGTGTCGGTTTCTTTGAAAGAAGCTTCCGGCTCTGCGCCGATCTGATGCTGAAGATCGCGCACCTGCCGAAGCCCGTCATCGCCGAGATCGATGGGCTCGCGACGGCCGCGGGCTGCCAACTCGTTGCTTCCTGCGATCTGGCGATCTGCACGGATACCTCGACCTTCTGCACGCCGGGCGTCAATATCGGCCTCTTCTGCTCGACGCCGATGGTGGCCGTTTCCCGTGCCGCGCATCGCAAGCAGGCGATGGAGATGCTGCTGACCGGCGAGACGATCGACGCCTCGACCGCCAAGGATTTCGGCCTCGTCAACCGCATCGTGCCGAAACAATATCTGACGCAGGTGGTCTCCAAATATGCCGGCGTCATCGCCAGCAAGTCGCCGCTGACCCTGAAGATCGGCAAGGAGGCCTTTTACAGGCAGCTCGAACTGCCGGTCGAGGCAGCTTACGATCATACCGTCAGAGTGATGGTCGAAAACATGCTGACGCAGGATGCGCAGGAAGGGATCGGCGCCTTTCTCGGCAAGCGCAAGGCGGAATGGAAGGGCGAATGATCACGCCAATTTCAGAACCAGTCCGCCGATTGCGATGACGACGCCGGCGACGTAGCGCCAGATGCTGGCCTTTTCCTTGAACACGGTGACGGAGATCACAAGCGCAAAGAGGATCGCGGTTTCGCGCAAGGCGGCAACGGTTGCGACCGGCGCTTTCGTCATCGCCCAGAGCGCCAGCCCGTAGGAAGCGATCGAGCCTGCGCCGCCGATGAGGCCTCGCCACCAGTTCCGGCGGATATGCTTAGCCACTGCTAAAACGCCGCGTTGCGACGTCGCCCAGGAAAACAGCAGGACGGGCGGCAGCAACGACATCCATAAGGTGTAGGAAACCGCGTTGCCGGAAAGGCGAGCGCCAATGCCGTCGACATAGGTATAGCTGGCGATAACGCAGGCATTGGCAAGCGAGAAGAGGACGGCACGGCCGCTGCCGCGCCGTGCTTCGAGAGCGAGCGTCAGCACGCCGGCCGAGATCGTCATGATGCCGGCGAGGGCGCCGCTGGAAAGATTTTCCTGCAGGATGAAACCGCTGATCGCCGCAATCAGCAGAGGGGCGCAGCCGCGCATCAGCGGATAGACGAGGCCGATATCGCCGGCTCGGTAGGCGGCGGCGACCAGTTGGAAATAGACGAATTGCAGGATGGCCGAGGCGCCGATGAACGGCCAGGCGGCGGTTTGCGGCAAGGGCAGAAAGGCAAGGAATGGCAGCGCCGAAACCGCGCCGCCGGCCGAGATCAGCGCCGCATCGAGCGATTTATCGCTGCCGGCTTTGACGATGGCGTTCCATATCGCGTGCAGCAATGCGCCGAAGAGAACGAGCAGAATGACGTCGACAGGCAAGGGAGCAAATCCGGAAAGGGGACGAAAAAGAGGAAACGCCTCGCCATAGGCGACCTAAATTCTTGAAAAGACAACTGGCATTTGCACGAAAATGGAAGGCTGCGGTGACGGCCTCGTTCAGATGTCGATTGACATCCTTCGATATGTGATCAAAGGCGGCCCGTCAGATCAATTTTTACGTGCGCGCGACATGCGTTCAATCCAGGCGAGGCTTTCAACTATGAGATGCTCCTAATGGATGCGGGAACGTATCGTGATATTATCGGGAACAAATACGGAAAGTTTGCGCGAGGTTTCGGAGGTCGTCTATTCTATGCTGCTGAAACATAGATATTATTCTATAACTTTGACATAGTTGAAAATTAAAGCTTATGATTGTGTAAACTGCAGGAAATCGCATCACGGGATTGAGCCCAGGCCTCTTTACAAGCGCGAAGGGCGTATAGTTTTGCGTCCGTCTCGGCGGCGGAACTATCAGAGTTGATAATGCGGAATGAACAGCATCCCGTCAAGGTTGTCGATGTTCTGGCAGTTCAGGACCGGGCAGCGGGGGGTGTCTTTCGAGGGAATATGGGTCCATTCGGCATAATCGGTCGCGTCGCAGTAATTGCTGTTGCGGACGTAGCGATCGTAGAGCGGCAGGCCTCGGGGAGACTGGTAGCGGAAGATGACGGCGCCCTGATTGTGGATGGCGGCGCGCACGCTGGCGCAGCTCATGGTGAGCGGATTGTAGCGCGAGATCGCCAGCGCCGGCGATGCGGCGAGCACGAGCGTGAGGGCAAGAGCGATTTTTTTCATCGAATTATCCTCATGAGTATCCACTTCATATATACGCCAAAAGCGTGCGGCCGGTTTCACGGAAATGAAAAAAACTGCAGGCGGCGCCAAGGGACTCACGGGAGTGGAGAAGCGGACATGAATCACGACGCTTACGGGGACGATTATCTGGCCGGCATCCTGCATTCGGTAAAGACCATCGCGCTGACCGGCGCTTCGCCCAATCCGGCGCGGCCGAGCAACGGCGTCATGGGTTATCTGCTGTCGCTCGGATATGAGGTCATCCCGGTCAATCCGGGGCAGGCGGGCAAACAGATCCACGGCCGCACCGTCTATGCCCGGCTCGCCGATATTCCCGTGCCGATCGACATGGTCGACGTCTTTCGCGCCTCCGAATATCTGGATGGGGTCGTCGAGGAGGTGCTGGCGCTGGAGCCGCTGCCGAAGGTCGTCTGGTCTCAGCTCGGCGTCCGCGACGATGCGGCTGCGGCAAAGGCGGAAGCCGCCGGCATCAAGGTGGTGATGAACCGCTGCCCGGCGATCGAGTATCCTCGCCTCATTGCCTGACCTGCTGTCCGCGGAGACGGATTTTCCACCGAACGCCCCTGGGTTGAAACGGATCGCGATTAACTTTCATCCGCGACAGGCTATGATCCTGCCCGTCACGATAACTGGAGGACGACATGGCCAAGAATGATCCGGGATTCAATACTTTGGCGATCCATGCGGGCGCTCAGCCCGATCCGGCGACCGGCGCGCGGGTGACGCCGATCTATCAGACGACCGCTTTCGTGTTCAACGATTCCGATCATGCCGCCGCTCTCTTCGGCCTGCAGGCTTTCGGCAACATCTACACCCGCATCATGAACCCGACGCAGGCCGTGCTCGAAGAGCGTGTCGCAGCGCTCGAAGGGGGAACTGCAGCCCTTGCCGTTGCCTCCGGCCATGCAGCGCAGATGATCGTCTTCCACAACATCATGCGTCCGGGCGAGAATTTCGTCGCCGCCCGCAGGCTCTACGGCGGTTCGATCAACCAGTTCGGCCATGCCTTCGAGAATTTCGGCTGGCAGGTGCGCTGGGCCGATCCCGACGACCCGGCGAGCTTCGAGAGCCAGATCGACGAGAAAACGCGCGCCATCTTCATCGAAAGCCTGGCCAATCCCGGCGGCACCTTCGTCGATATCGCCGCGATCGCCGAGGTCGCGCATCGCCACGGCCTGCCGCTGATCGTCGACAATACGATGGCAACGCCCTATCTCATCCGCCCGATCGAGCACGGCGCCGATATCGTCGTGCATTCGCTGACGAAGTTTCTCGGCGGCCACGGCAATTCCATGGGTGGCCTCATCGTCGACGGCGGCACCTTCGACTGGTCGAAGTCCGGCAACTATCCGATGCTGTCGAGCCCGCGGCCGGAATATAACGGCATGGTCCTGCACGCGACCTTCGGCAATTTCGCCTTCGCGATCGCCGCCCGCGTGCTCGGCCTGCGTGATCTCGGGCCGGCGATCTCGCCCTTCAACGCCTTCCTGATCCTGACCGGCATCGAGACGCTGCCGCTCCGGATGCAGCGCCACAGCGACAATGCGATCGCCGTCGCCAGATGGCTGAAGGCGCACAGCAAGATCGCCTGGGTGAATTACGCCGGCCTCGAAGACGATCCGAACCACGCCCTGCAGCAGCGTTACTCCCCGAAGGGCGCAGGCTCCGTCTTCACCTTTGGCGTCCAGGGCGGCTACGAGGCGGGCAAGACGCTGGTCGAGAGCCTGGAGCTCTTCTCCCACCTTGCCAATATCGGCGACACCCGCTCACTCGTCATTCATCCGGCCTCGACCACGCACCGGCAGCTGACCGACGAGCAGAGGATCGCAGCCGGGGCAGGGCCCGACGTGGTGCGCCTCTCCGTCGGCATCGAGGATGTCAAGGACATCATCGCCGATCTCGAACAGGCGCTCTCGAAGATCTGACATCAAAGAGGTCTATGGCAAACCATGGCAAATTTCATCCCCTTCAGCATCGATGGCGTCGAACCCGAGTTCGGGGCCCCCGAGGCTGAGCGGATCATCTCCGGCGATCCGCAATTCCGCACCTGGAGCCTGGAGGAGGCCGAAGGCCTCTATTCCGGCATCTGGGAGGCGACCCCGGGCAAGTGGCGGATCGTCTATGAGGAGTGGGAATATTTCAGCCTGCTTTCCGGCCATTCGATCGTGACCGAGGACGGTGGTGAGCCGGTTCATCTGAAGGCGGGCGACCGGATGATCTTGAGACCCGGCTTCAAGGGAACCTGGGAAGTCGTTGAAACGACTCGCAAGGACTATGTGATCAAGGTCTGAGCGGCGGCGGCAAACCGGCTCCGGCGATGCCAGGCCTGTCCCGGTTTGCGGCGATTGTGGTCCGTTTCTGCTGCAATCTCACCGTTTCTTTCCCGGATAGACGGCATTTGATCGATCTTATTAATGGTGCCTATATCGTCAAATGGTAGACCTTATCTGCAGCGCATTGCGGACATGATGTCTCCTGCCGTCACCATAGACATGGCCTTGCAATTCATCTTTTCGGGATTGGCATGTCGTCGAATCTTGCGGGTAGGCACGTTCGCACCCAGACGTCTTCCATCATTGTGACAACCGTTTGCTTCGTTGTCGTCGCGCTGCTTCTGACCGGCCTCATGACCCATGTCGTCGCCACGATGACGCGGTCGGCGAACGAGATCGATGATGCCAGGGCCAATCGCGCCGCCCGCGCGGCGATCGCAGCCTTTGTCAGTCGCCTGAGCGCGACAACGACGGACAACGCCGTATGGGATGATGCCTACAAAGCGATCTCATCTCCCAGCGCGGCGGATTGGGCCTATGAGAACTGGGGTAAAACCAGCGAGGATTACCCGCTCTATGACGGCGCGATCGTGATCGGTCCCGACCGCTCGTCGATCGTCTCCGCATATTCCAAGGGCAAGCCCTTCCAGCCGGGTGCTTTTTTTGGCCAGGCCTTCTATCGGCAGATCGACACGGCCGCCGATTCCGTACAGGCGCCGGTGGTCAATTTCATCAAGACCGAAACGGGCATCGCGCTGATAGCGTCACAGGCAATTCAGCCTTATGAAGAGGAAGGCGAGCTTCCGAGGCTCAGCGTGCTGAGCTTCTACAAGGAATTCAACTCGGACGTTCTCGGCACGCTTTCGAACGAACACGAACTCGAGGGACTGCACCTTGCCGCCGCACCCGCGCCGGGCCTGCTGAACACGCCGATCACGGACATGAAGGGTGGCGTGATCGGCCATCTCGTTTGGCCGAGCAAAGCGCCGGGAAGTGCCGTGTACCGACAGGTCTATCCCTATGTTGCCGCTGCTACACTCATCCTCGTGCTGTTCCTGACCGGTGTTCTGCTGGCGGGCGTATCCGAGGCGCGGCGCCTGCGTAAATTGGCGCAAGCAGCGATTTTCGAAGCGAACCACGACAGCCTGAGCGGCCTGCTGAACAGGCATGGACTTCTCGCCCTGCTGGACGAGCTGGTCGTTACGGATTTTTCGCCGCCTCGGCTCTATCTGATCGATCTCGATGGGTTCAAGGCGGTCAACGACGCCTGGGGGCATGCGGTGGGGGATGACCTGATCCGGATGGTCTCGAACGCGCTGATCGCCTGCCACCCCGAAGTCGTTGCCGTGGCTCGGCTTGGAGGCGATGAGTTCGCCCTGGTGCAGGTCGGAACCGCCGCGCGCCAGGAGATAGAAGAGACCATTCTGGCGCTGTTTGCCGAGCCATTCAAAATCGACGGACGAACGATCGAGGTTGGAGCGAGCATCGGCGCTGCTGCGCGTGACGGAGACATCGAGCCTTTGGAGCTGCTGCGCAGAGCCGACATGGCGCTCTATCGCGCCAAGGAAAATGGCAGGGGCCGGGCGATCGAATACGACCCCGAACTGGATCGGGAGCGCCAAAGGGTCGCCGAACTGGAAAGCCTTTTGAAGACCGCCATCGGCGATGGTGCGATCGAAGCCGTTTTCCAGCCTCTCGTCTCCGCGACGACGGGTGCTGTCACCGGCCTTGAAGCGCTGGCCCGCTGGAAGACTGCGACTGGAAATATCAGCCCGGAGATCTTCATCCCGCTTGCCGAAAGATGCGGCCTCATCGATGCGCTCGGCGGCCATATGCTGAAAACATCGATCGAGCATGCCAAGAACTGGCCCGGTCTCGCACTGTCCGTCAACGTTTCGCCGGTCCAGCTCTGCAATCCGGAATTTGCCGTCGAAGTGATCTCGCTCCTGCAGGAACTCGATTTCGATCCGAGGCGCCTGACATTGGAGATCACCGAAGGCGTCCTCATGACAAATCCGGATCAGGCCCGCCGGTCGATAGATCACCTCAAGCAGGTCGGCATCAAATTCGCCCTTGACGACTTCGGCTGCGGCTATGCAAGCATCGGCGCATTGCGGCAGTTCGGTTTCGATCGGATGAAGATCGACCGCTCGCTCGTGTCCGCTCTCGACCAGGGCTCGAACGGCGCCGATGTTCTCAAGGCAACCATCTCTTTGGCGACCGCGCTGCAGATTCCCGTCACCGCGGAAGGCATCGAGAATATCCGCCAGGCAGCGATCTTGCGGGAGGCCGGCTGCGACCAGCTGCAAGGCTATTTGATCGGAAAACCGATGTCGGCATTCGACATATCCAATAAGCTTCAAGAACAAGCGGCGTAATGCCGTAAGGTTGTGGTGCACGGAAGACTACATCACCGGCCGCAACGGCTGATCTGCGGGGAGGCTGATCACCACCGCAGATCCAGCCGGTCCAGCCCGTGGAAATGGTAGACGTCCTTGACCACCGGCGTCTTTGCCAGCTTGAGGCCGGCGAGCCGCTCGAACAGGATCGGCAGCACGACATTGAGCTCCAGCCGGGCCAGCGGCGCGCCGATGCAGAAATGGATGCCGGCGCCGAAGGAGAGGTTTGCCGCCTCGTTTCGATCGGGCCGGAAGGTCAGCGGATCGGTGAATTTCGCCGGATCGAGATTGGCGGCGGCGAGGATGAGACTGACCTTGTCGCCACGCTTGAAGGAGACGCCGTCGATTTCGGCGGGCTCCAGCGCCCAGCGCTGGAAGATGTGAACCGGCGCACAGATGCGCAGGGTTTCCTCGACGGTGCGCTCCGTCGTCGCTTCATCCCGGAAGAGATCCGCCGGATCGCAGCCGCTGTCGAGGATGGTGCGCACGGAATTGCCGATCTGATGTACAGTTGCCTCGTGTCCGGCATTGAGCAGCACGATCGTCGTCGAGACGAGCTCCTCCTCGGTTAGATACTGGCCCTTGTGCTCGGTATGGATCATGTGGGTGAGCAGGTCGTCGCGCGGCGCGGCACGGCGTTCCGTGATGACCGTCTTGACGTAATCGGAAAACTCCTTTGCCGCCCGCTCTGCCTCTTCCTCATGGGCGCGCGTGCGGCCGAACATGTACATGCGGACATAAGCATGCGACCAGGCGAGCAGCTGCGGCCCCATTTCCTCGGGGATGCCGATCATGCGGGCGATCATCGTCACCGGAATGATGTCGGCGAAGGCCGAGAGCAGCTCGACTTCGCGCTGGTCGGCGAAGCCGTCGATCAGGCGGTTGGCGAGTTCGGCAAGCTCCGGTTTCATCTTTTCGACATGGCGGGAGACGAAGGCGCGGTTGACGAGCGTGCGCAGCCGCGTGTGCTCCGGCGGCTCGAGTTCGAGCAGCGAATAACGCTCCGATAAGTCGAAACTGGCAAGATGCGGCATCGGCTCGGCAAGGCCGAGCTCCTCGCGGCTGGCGATGTGCAGGATCTGCCGGCCGAAGCGACGGTCACGCAGCAGGCCGTTCACATGGTCGTAGCCGGTGAAGAACCACTGCTTCTGCTCCTGCCAGTAAAAGGTCGGGCAGTGGGCGTGAAGCGCCGCATAGACGGCGTTCGGATTGCCGTAAAAGGCCGGGTTACGGGCATCCAGCGAGACATGGCGGCTGGCGCGATCGATCGAGAGAAAGGGCGGTATCGTCATGCCCTGAGGCTTAGCGGATTTGCCGGACCTCGGAAAGATGGTGGCTTAAGCGCGCGTCCCGCAGGACGCGCCCATCACTTTAAGACTTGCGCCTAAGCCTAGAGCATGTCGTGCAAAAGTGTGCGGCGGTTTTGCGATAACGACATGCGTAAAACAAAGACCTAAAGCGCGAGGAGCGAATCTGAAGGATCGCGACGCGCTTTAGGAATCGATTCCAGTTAACCGGCCCGCGACAGAGTGCTCATGCGCCGCAAGGCCTCGACCTGGTCGTCGACCGTCGGCACCAATTCGCCGGCGGTGCTGCTCGGCGTGGCGGGCGCTGGGGCTGCCGCCTCCGCTTCGCCGAACGTGACCGTGCAATTGCGGCCGGCGGCCTTGGCTGCATAGAGCGCCCGGTCGGAGGCCGAGATCAGCTTGTCGATATTGGCTTCGACCGAGGAGGCGAGCGCGATGCCGATGCTGACGGTGACCGGAACGATCGCCTCGCCGGTGCTGACGGGAAGACGGCAGAATTCGGTGCGGATCGCTTCGGCGATCGCTTCGGCTTCCGTCTGGTCCGCGACGGCGGCGAAGGCTGCGAATTCCTCGCCGCCCATGCGGCCGAAGATGTTGCTCGGAATATACTGGCGGGCCATGCGCGCGAAGGCGGTGAGCACGGCATCGCCCGACTGATGTCCGAAGCGGTCGTTGACGCGCTTGAAATGGTCGAGGTCGAAGAGCATCACCGCGACCTGGCGTTGTTCGATATGAGCCGTTTCCTGGATGGCGTCGAAATAGCCGAGCAGGCCGCGGCGGTTGAGCACGCCCGTCAGCGCATCGGTCAGGCTCAGCGCCCGCAGGTGCCGTTCGGAGCGTTCCATGATCAGACGGCAGGTGAGCGCAAAGGCGATGGTGAGCAGGAAGGCGCTTGCCATCGCCGAGACGCCGCCGATATTGGTCGCCTCGATCTCGTTCGGCAGCATCAGCGCCATCGTCAGCGCCGAGCCGAAGCACAGGCAGCCCTGGATGACGAAGATGCCCATCAGCTTGACGCGGGTGCGCTCGCGGCGCATGTCGCCGGCGGCGACTGCCATGGCGAGCGCCGTGGCGCCCGTCGCCGAGGCGAGGTTGTAGAGCACGACGCGGTTGGAATAATCATCGTTGACCCAGGGCAGGAAAACGCCTGCCAGCCAGATCGCCGGCGGCAGCAGCGCCCACCATTCGATCTTCTTGCGGTCGAGCGCAAGAAAGCCTGCTACCCAGGCGCTCTGCCCGAGGAGCGCGATGGCATTGCCCGCTTCTATGGAAAGCACGCTGGGGATCTGGCCGCGCAGCGCGACCATCGCAAAGCCGATGCCGGTCAGAAGGAAGCCGAAGCCCCAATAGAGATAGGCCTCGTTCCTGACGTTGTGGCGCCAGGCGACGAACAGCACCAAAGCGAGCGTCATGGCCTCCGAGCACCAGATGGCGAGACCTGTAGCGATATTGAACACGGCAGCAACCCCTCGTCTGTCGGCCCTTGTCTGTTGGCCTGCATCCTTGCCGAGGAAGCTCGCCACTTCCTTAACGCCGCTGCACTGCGGCATGGTTTTACGCCGATATCTGCCGGTAGGCTTTCCGTAGGGTAAACGTGTGTGAGCACGGTCGAATGGAGTAAGCTTTTCTTCATCCTGTCACCGAGAAAAGCCGGGGGAGAGGGCGACTGGGGCTCGCGGTCGTCCGGGGTTTGGGAGAAAGAGGCTGCCGAAGCCGAAGCTTAGCCGCCTTGCCCCCGCCTTCTTAACGTTATCCCAATGCGTGTCTTGAAGAGAAGGGCAGGGACACTCTATGTAGGGATAAGACATTTTCTTTGATTCCCGGCGCCGGCCGGCGAGACGTTGACAAAGGACGCACATGAGAAACCCAGTCGATACCGCAATGGCCCTCGTGCCGATGGTCGTGGAACAGACCAACCGCGGTGAACGCTCCTACGACATCTATTCCCGCCTGTTGAAGGAACGTATCATCTTCCTGACGGGGGCCGTCGAGGACCACATGGCGACGCTCGTCTGCGCCCAGCTTCTCTTCCTCGAGGCTGAAAACCCAAAGAAGGAAATCGCGCTCTACATCAATTCGCCCGGCGGCGTCGTGACCGCAGGCATGGCGATCTACGATACGATGCAGTTCATCAAGCCCGCGGTTTCGACGCTCTGCATCGGCCAGGCCGCGTCCATGGGCTCGCTGCTGCTGGCGGCCGGCCACAAGGACATGCGCTTCGCCACCCCGAATTCCCGCATCATGGTGCACCAGCCCTCGGGCGGCTTCCAGGGCCAGGCTTCGGACATCGAACGCCACGCCCGCGACATCCTGAAGATGAAGCGCCGTCTGAACGAGGTCTATGTCAAGCACACCGGCCGCACCTATGAGGAAGTTGAAAAGACCCTCGATCGCGACCATTTCATGGATGCCGACGAAGCCCAGGGCTGGGGCGTGATCGACAAGGTCCTGACGTCCCGCCTCGAGATGGAAGGCGAGCAGGCCTAGTAATTAATTGGGATGGTGTTTTCGTCGCCACAGTTCTATCCCATTTGTGATTGAACAAGGGCTTTCATCCGGCGACGAAGACGCTAATAGTAACTATTAATGCTATGTTGAATTTTTATGACATAGCATTCGGCATTCGAAGGGGAATTCGTTGCCGCCGGAACCAGCACATGATTGATTGGAACCGGTTCGTACCCCCCTGAAGCCCTTCTCGGCAAAGACTCCGGATACGGAGTGCCGGTCAGGAGCTGATTGAGTGGACCGCGATTTCGCCTTGAAATGCGGCGTGCTGGAAGGAAAGTGATATGAGCAAGGTCAGCGGCAGCAACGGCGGCGACAGCAAGAACACCCTCTATTGTTCGTTCTGCGGAAAGAGCCAGCACGAAGTCCGGAAACTGATTGCCGGACCGACCGTGTTCATCTGCGATGAATGCGTCGAATTGTGCATGGACATCATCCGCGAGGAGAACAAGTCCTCGATGGTCAAGTCCCGCGACGGCGTTCCGACGCCCCAGGACATCATCAAGGTCCTCGACGAATACGTCATCGGCCAGCGGCAGGCGAAGAAGATCCTGTCGGTCGCCGTTCACAACCATTACAAGCGCCTGGCGCACGCCTCCAAGAACGGCGAAGTCGAGCTGGCGAAGTCGAACATCATGCTCGTTGGGCCCACGGGCTGCGGCAAGACCTATCTTGCCCAGACGCTTGCCCGCATCATCGACGTTCCCTTCACCATGGCCGATGCGACGACGCTGACGGAAGCCGGTTATGTCGGCGAGGATGTGGAAAACATCATCCTGAAGCTCCTGCAGGCGGCCGACTACAACGTCGAGCGCGCGCAGCGCGGCATCGTCTATATCGACGAAGTCGACAAGATCTCGCGCAAGTCCGACAACCCGTCGATCACCCGTGACGTCTCGGGCGAGGGCGTGCAGCAGGCGCTCTTGAAGATCATGGAAGGCACGGTTGCATCGGTTCCGCCGCAGGGCGGCCGCAAGCATCCGCAGCAGGAATTCCTGCAGGTCGACACGACGAACATCCTGTTCATCTGCGGCGGCGCCTTCGCCGGCCTCGACAAGATCATCTCCGCCCGCGGCGAGAAGACGTCGATCGGCTTCGGCGCGACCGTCAAGGCCCAGGACGACCGCCGCGTCGGCGAAGTCCTGCGCGAACTGGAGCCGGAAGACTTGGTCAAGTTCGGCCTCATCCCCGAATTCATCGGCCGTCTGCCGGTTCTGGCGACGCTCGAGGACCTCGATGAGGATGCACTGATCCAGATCCTGTCCGAGCCGAAGAACGCGCTGATCAAGCAGTATCAGCGCCTGTTCGAGATGGAAGACGTGGAACTGACCTTCCACGAGGACGCGCTTCGCGAAATCGCCCGCAAGGCGATCGTGCGCAAGACCGGCGCCCGCGGCCTTCGCTCGATCATGGAAAAGATCCTGCTCGACACGATGTTCGAACTGCCGACGCTGGAAGGCGTGCGCGAAGTCGTCATCTCTGAGGAAGTCGTGCGCGGTTCGGCTCGTCCGCTCTACATCTATGCCGATCGTCAGGAAGAAAAAGCCAACGCTTCCGCGTAATGCTGTGACTTTCGCACCATTATTTTAAGGGGCTTGCCTTAGGCGAGCCCCTTTCTATTTGAAAAACCATGCGAGGCGCTGTTAGTATTTTCCCGGTGGGAACCGGAATTGCCTTTGCCGATCTTGCGCGAGGGGCGGTGCTTGGCAAAGATGCAGCGATTCCGTAAGCCTATTGCTGGCGTTTGTATTTTAGCGAGGTCGGAAGTGGTAAGCGCCGGTCCAGCCACGCGTTTCATAGTGTTGGCGTTCCGTTGTAATGAAGCTGTCACATCCGGGGAACGCGGGCGTTAGCGTGGCTTGAAAAGCGTAGTCAGAACCTCCACTTGTAGAGCCAAGTGAGAGTGCCGGCCGGTCCCAAGCGGCCGTGCAGAGAGCCCGGCAACGGGACGATGGAAAGGACATAAAATGACGAAGAAAACGTCTGTAGCGAGCAGCACCGCATATCCTGTTCTGCCCTTGCGCGACATCGTGGTTTTCCCGCATATGATCGTGCCGCTGTTCGTCGGACGGGAAAAGTCGATCCGTGCGCTCGAAGAGGTCATGGGGTCCGACAAGCAGATCATGCTGGTGACGCAGATCAACGCCAGCGACGACGATCCGGATCCTTCGGCGATCCACAATGTCGGCACCGTCGCGAACGTGTTGCAGCTGCTCAAGCTGCCTGACGGCACCGTGAAGGTTCTGGTCGAAGGCCGCGCCCGCGCGGAGATCGATTCCTATACCAGCCGCGAGGATTTCTACGAGGCGCTCGGCCATGTGCTCGAGGAGCCGCACGACGATCCGGTCGAACTGGAAGCGCTGTCGCGCTCGGTCGTTTCCGAATTCGAGAGCTACGTGAAGCTCAACAAGAAGATTTCGCCTGAAGTGGTCGGCGCCGCCAGCCAGATCGACGACTATTCCAAGCTCGCCGATACGGTTGCCTCGCATCTGTCGATCAAGATCACCGAGAAGCAGGAGATGCTGGAGACGACGAGCGTCAAGGCTCGCTTGGAAAAGGCTCTCGGCTTCATGGAAGGTGAGATTTCGGTCCTGCAGGTCGAAAAGCGCATCCGCTCGCGCGTCAAGCGCCAGATGGAGAAGACCCAGCGCGAATACTACCTCAATGAGCAGATGAAGGCGATCCAGAAGGAACTCGGCGACGGCGAGGAAGGCCGCGACGAGATGAGCGAACTGGAAGAGCGCATCTCCAAGACCAAGCTGTCCAAGGAAGCCCGTGAAAAGGCCGATGCGGAGCTGAAGAAGCTGCGCCAGATGAGCCCGATGTCGGCCGAAGCCACCGTCGTGCGCAACTATCTGGACTGGCTGCTCGGTATCCCGTGGGGCAAGAAGTCGAAGATCAAGGCCGATCTCAACAATGCCGAGAAGATCCTCGAAGCCGATCACTTCGGCCTCGACAAGGTCAAGGAACGCATCGTCGAATATCTCGCCGTGCAGGCCCGGGCCACCAAGATCAAGGGCCCGATCCTGTGCCTCGTCGGCCCTCCGGGCGTCGGCAAGACCTCGCTCGCCCAGTCGATCGCCAAGGCGACCGGCCGTGAGTATGTCCGCATGGCGCTCGGCGGCGTTCGCGACGAAGCCGAAATCCGCGGTCACCGCCGCACCTATATCGGCTCGATGCCCGGCAAGGTCATCCAGTCGATGAAGAAGGCGAAGAAGTCCAACCCGCTGTTCCTGCTCGACGAAATCGACAAGATGGGCATGGATTTCCGCGGCGATCCGTCGTCGGCCCTGCTCGAAGTGCTTGACCCGGCTCAGAACTCGACCTTCATGGACCACTACCTGGAAGTCGAATACGACCTGTCGGACGTGATGTTCATCACGACGGCGAATACGCTGAACATCCCGGCGCCCCTGATGGACCGCATGGAAATCATCCGTATCGCCGGCTACACCGAAGATGAAAAGCGTGAGATCGCCAAGCGGCACCTGCTGCCGAAGGCCATCAAGGAACACGCGTTGCAGCCGGAAGAATTCTCGGTCAGCGACGACGCCCTGATGGCGATCAGCCAGCAGTACACCCGCGAGGCCGGTGTCCGCAGCTTCGAACGCGAACTGATGAAGCTCGCCCGCAAGGCGGTCACCGAGATCATCAAGGGCAAGACGAAGTCCGTTCACGTGACGGCCGCAAACATCGCCGATTATCTGGGCGTCCCGCGCTTCCGCCATGGCGAAGCCGAGGGCGAGGACCAGGTCGGCGTCGTCACCGGTCTTGCCTGGACGGAAGTCGGCGGCGAGTTGCTGACCATCGAAGGCGTGATGATGCCGGGCAAGGGCCGCATGACGGTCACCGGCAATCTGAAGGATGTGATGAAGGAATCGATCTCGGCAGCGGCCTCCTATGTCCGCTCGCGCGCCGTCGATTTCGGCATCGAGCCGCCGATGTTCGAAAAGAACGACATCCACGTGCATGTGCCGGAAGGCGCAACGCCGAAGGATGGCCCCTCGGCCGGCGTCGCCATGGCGACCGCCATCGTCTCGATCATGACCGGGATCCCGGTCAACAAGCATGTGGCCATGACCGGTGAAATCACCCTTCGCGGCCGTGTTCTGCCGATCGGCGGTCTCAAGGAAAAGCTGCTTGCAGCGCTTCGCGGCGGCATCAAGAAGGTGCTGATTCCGGAGGAAAACGCCAAGGATCTGGCGGAGATTCCGGACAACGTGAAGAACAGCATGGAGATCATCCCGGTATCCCGCATGGGCGAGGTGATCAAGCATGCGCTGATCCGGCGGCCGGAGCCGATCGAGTGGGACGGCACGGTGGAAACGCCTGTCATCACGTCGGTCGAAGGTCTCGACGATACGGGCGCAGCCATAGCGCATTGAGTGGCACTTGCCACATTTATGCCCCATTGGAGCAAAACACGCAAAAAGGCTGGCGGAAACGCCAGCCTTTTTTGTGAAAACGTCATGGAGACGCTTGCTTTTCCTTGATTTGCAGGGCTTTTGGGTTTCCGGCGGGCCTGATGAAACCTATTCTGCGCCTAGCTTAGATTTGAGTCGTTTCATACCATTTAGAAAGGGGTGGAAACATGAACAAGAATGAACTCGTGTCCGCAGTGGCCGAAAAGGCAGGACTGACGAAGTCTGACGCAGCTTCCGCTGTTGACGCGGTTTTCGACGTTGTCCAGGCCGAACTCAAGAACAAGGGCGACATCCGCCTCGCTGGTTTCGGCAGCTTCACCGTTTCTCATCGCGCTGCAACGAAGGGCCGCAACCCGTCGACCGGCGCTGAAGTCGACATTCCGGCCCGCAACGTGCCGAAGTTCACGCCCGGCAAGGGCCTGAAGGACGCCGTCAACGGCTGATTTGATCGTCCGCCAGTCGTAAACGAGAACGGCTGAGCAGGATTTCGAGGGGTTCGGCATTGCCGGACCCCTTTTGTTTTGCCGCTTGCCGCATCCCGCACTTTGTTCTACGAACGGAGCTGTTCTCAGGGCGGGGTGAAAGTCCCCACCGGCGGTAAGGGCTGCGGCCCGAGCCCGCGAGCGCCTTCCGAAGCTTCGGCCGGGGAGGGGTCAGCAGATCCGGTGTGATTCCGGAGCCGACGGTATAGTCCGGATGAAAGAGAATGAGCATGGCCGCGTGCGGGCAGGGGACTGCCGGCCTGCGTGCCGTCGCCTCATGCGTCCTGATTTATGTTTGGTCCCTGTTTTGGATGGAAGACATGAATCAGAATTCCCTTGCACTCCCGCGTTCCCGCGCCTTTGCCGGCGCAGCTTTCATGGTGCTTGGAGGCGTGGCCTTCTCGCTCCTCAACGTCGTCACCCAATGGCTGACCATGAAGCTCGCCTTTCCGCCGGCATCCGCAGCCTTCTGGCAATATGCCTTTGCCTTTCTTTTCTCCTTGCCCTTCCTGCGCAAGGCAGGCCTTTCGGCCATGCGGACGGACTATCCCTGGCGGCATGTCGTGCGCGTCTTCTTTGCCGCGCTCGGCGTCGAGGCTTGGGTTTTAGGTCTTGCCTCGGTGCCGATCTGGCAGGCGATCGCGCTCGTCATGACCTCGCCCTTCTTCATCATCCTTGGCGCCCGCCTGTTCCTCGGCGAACGTGTCGGCCCCGCCCGCTGGGCGGCGACCGGTGTCGGTTTTGCCGGCGCGATGATCATCCTCCAGCCATGGTCTGATGGTTTCACCTGGGCAGCACTGCTGCCTGTCCTCTCGGCGCTGCTCTGGGGCGCCTCGTCGCTCATCACCAAGAGCCTGACCGGCATCGAGAGACCGGAAACGATCACCGTCTGGCTGTTGGTTCTGCTGACGCCGATCAACGGCGGCCTGGCGCTTGCGGCCGACTTCGCGGTGCCGACGGGCACGACACTCGCGCTCTTCCTTCTCGCAGGCCTGCTCACGGTCGTGGCGCAATATCTGCTGACCCTTGCCTATGCCAGCGCCGACGCCGCCTATGTGCAGCCGTTCGATGATCTCAAGCTGCCGCTGAACGTGCTCGCCGGCTGGCTGTTCTTCGGCTATGCGCCGGCCGGCTATCTATGGCTGGGCGCCGCGCTCATTCTTTCCGCGTCGCTCTTCATCATGAGGAACGAGATGCGCCGGGAAAGGCAGCCGGCCTGACGCGAACCCTCTGAAATCTCGCGGGCTGTCATGTCTGTGTCATGGCAGTCCCGCAAAAACCCCTCTGTTCGATCTTTCGACATTGGGGGATTTCATGACAATTTCATCGCGCAAGGCGGCGCTCGCTGCCGTGCTTCTCGCATCCGTTGCCTTCCCGGCCGCGGCCGAGCCGGTTTTCAACCGCATCGCTTCCTTCCCGGTCGCTCAGAACCTGCCGGCCGAAAAGGATAAGCTTTCGCCGACATCCGCCGAAATCATCACCGCGACCGATGACGGCAACACGCTGATCTATAGCGACAGTCCGCTCGGTGCGATCGGCTTCATCGACATCACTGACGCCAAGGCCCCGAAAGCCGGCGGCGCGCTGATGATGGACGGCGAGCCGACATCGGTCACCTCGAGCGCCGGCAAGGCACTCGTCGCCGTCAACGCCTCCGAAAGCAAGGCCAAGCCTTCGGGTCGCCTCGCGATCGTCGACATGGCGACGAAAAAGATCGAGAACACCTGCGATCTCGGCGGCCAGCCGGATTCGATCGCCCTCAACAAGGACAAGACGCTCGGGACCATCGCGATCGAAAACGAGCGTGACGAAGAGGTCAATGACGGCAAGATCCCGCAGATGCCGGCCGGCGACCTCGTCGTCTTCCAGGTCAAGAACGGCGCCGTCGATTGCGGCACCATCAAGCACGTGGCGCTGACCGGGCTTGCCGGTGTCGCCCCTGAAGATCCGGAGCCGGAATTCGTCGCCTTCAACGGCCTGAACGAAATTGCCCTGACGCTGCAGGAGAACAACGAGATCGTCATCATCGACGCCAACACGGCTCAGGTGAAGACGCATTTCACCGCCGGCAGCGTCGATCTCACCGGCATCGACACGAAGCGGGACGGCGCCCTGAAATTCTCAGGCGAATCCAAGGGGGTGCCGCGCGAACCCGACGCCGTGAAGTGGCTGGACGACAACCGCCTCGTCGTTGCCAATGAAGGCGATTACCAGGGCGGGTCACGCGGCTTCACCATCTTCGACAAGACGGGCAAGGTTCTCTACGAATCGGGCGCATCCTTCGAGCGCGCCGTTGCCCATATCGGCCACTATCCGGAAAGCCGCTCGGGATCGAAGGGCGTCGAGCCGGAAGGCCTCGAAGCCGCCAAGTTCGGCGATGAGCAATATTTCTTCCTGCTCGCCGAGCGCGCCTCCGTCGTCGGCGTCTACAAGGATACCGGCGCCGATCCCGAGCTCGTTCAGCTGCTGCCGTCGGGCATTTCGCCGGAAGGTGCGGTCTCTGTTCCCCAGCGCAACCTCCTTGCCACCGCCAATGAACTCGACCTCGGCAAGGATGGCGGTACGCGCTCGCATGTCATGATCTATGAGCGCGCGGAAGGCGAGAAGGCCTATCCGCAGATCGTCTCGGCCGAGAAGGACGGCAATCCGATCGGCTTCGCCGCTCTTTCGGGCCTCGCCGCCGTTCCGGGCAAGCCGGGCATGCTCTACGCCGTCAGCGACAGCGTTCTCGGTTCGCAGCCGACGATCTACACGATCGACGCCACCAAGAAGCCGGCCGTCATCACCGACGCCCTGGTCGTCAAGCGTGACGGCGCTCCGGCCCAGAAGCTCGACATCGAAGGCATCGCGGCGGCCGCCGATGGCTCCTTCTGGCTTGCCTCGGAAGGCTACAGCGAACGTCTCGTCCCGCACGCCCTCTACAACGTCAATGCCAAGGGCGACATCAAGGCTGAAATCGCTCTGCCGAAGGAGCTCGCCGCCAACGAAATCCGCTACGGCTTCGAAGGCGTGACCATTATCGGCACCGGCGACGACGCCACACTCTGGATGGCGGTCCAGCGTGAGTGGAACGACGACGAAAAGGGCTTCGTCAAGCTCGTTTCCTACAATCCGAAGAAGAAGGAATGGGGCGCCGTGCGCTATCCGCTCGACAAGACGGAAAGCGGCTGGGTCGGCCTGTCCGAGATCTCCGCCCACGACGACAGCGTCTACATCATCGAGCGCGACAACCTCGTCGGCGACGCCGCCAAGCTGAAGAAGCTCTACAAGGTGGCGATTTCGGAGCTGAAGCCCGCCAAGCTCGGCGGTGAACTTCCAGTCGTCAAGAAGACCGAAGCGCACGACTTCCTCGGCGAACTCAAGAGCGCGACCAACGGCTATGTGCTGGACAAACTCGAAGGCTTCACCTTCGACGCATCGGGCAAGCCCTACGCCGTCACCGACAATGACGGCGTCAGCGATTCTTCCGGCGAGACTTTGTTCTTCCCGGTCGAGCTGAGCGCGACGAACTAGAAGCTGCCCCTCACCCTAGCCCTCTCCCCGTAAAAACGGGGAGAGGGGACGTGCCCTGTGAAAGGTTGGAGGGAAACGGAGAGATTGCGGCATGGTCCCTTCTCCCCGCAGGCGGGGAGAAGGTGCCGGCAGGCGGATGAGGGGCTGCTCTCGTCTCGCGGCAGTACTTACGAATCTCCAGTCCTACCAGCGCTGATGCACATGCGGCGCGATCAGCCGCTCGTAGATCTCCCGCGTTGCCGCCATGACATCGGCCGAGAGCGGCGCGAGGTCGGCAGCGGCCGCGTTGGCCTTGGCCTGCTCGGCGTTGCGGGCGCCGGGGATGACCACGGTGACGGCATCGCTCATCAGGATCCAGCGCAGCGCGAAGGCGGCCATGGTGGCGCCGGCCGGCACCAGCTTGCGCACGTCCTCGACCGCCTGCAGGCCAACCTCGAAAGGCACGCCGGCAAAGGTCTCGCCGACATCGAAGGCCTCGCCATGGCGGTTGAAATTGCGGTGGTCGTCGCTGGCGAAATGTGTATCCCGGGTGATCTTGCCGGAGAGAAGGCCGCTTGCGAGCGGCACGCGGGCGATGATCGCCACATTCTTGCGGCGTGCTTCCTGGAAGAACAGATGGTCGGGGCGCTGGCGGAAGATGTTGTAGATGATCTGGATGCTGACGATGCCGGGATATTCGATCGCCTTCAGCCCATCCTCGACCTTTTCGACGCTGACGCCGTAGCCCTTGATCTTGCCGGCCTTCTGCAGCTCGTTCAGGCCTTCGAAGACTTCAGGCTGGTAAAGCACCTCGCGCGGCGGGCAGTGCAACTGTACGAGGTCGAGGCTGTCGACGGCGAGGTTTTTGAGGCTGCGGTCGATGAAGCCTTCGAGATTGGCCTTGGTATAGCCCTCCGCCACATGCGGATTGAGGCGGCGGCCCGCTTTGGTCGCGACCATCGGGCGTTCGCCGCCGCGTGTCTTCAAGACATCAGCGATGATCTTTTCCGAGCGGCCGTCGCCATAGACATCCGCCGTGTCGATGAACGTCATGCCGGCATCGAGCGCTGCATTCAGTGCGGCGCGCCCGTCCGCCTCGCTGATATCGCCCCAGGAGCCGCCGATCTGCCAGGCGCCGAAGCCGACATTGGTGACGGTGAAAGGCATGCGGCCGAAAGCATGGTGTTTCATGAAAAATCTCCTCAGGTTATGAAAGACACTGGCCTATCAGCCGGGCGACGGTGCGGCAATTGCCGATCCGGCCTTGATCGCTCGCCTCGATGAAATATCGTCGGAAGACGAGGCTTCAACTCTATTGGATGGAAAAGGAAAGATCATGGAGATCAAACCCGTCGGCTCCAGCCCTTCGATAAAACCGCCGGCCGACTATTTCACCGGGGCCGTTCGCCAGGACCCGTTGATGGAGGCGCCGGCGCCGGCGCGGGTGAGGGCAACCTCCGTTACCTTCGAACCCGGCGCCCGCACGGCCTGGCACACCCATCCGCTCGGCCAGACGCTGATCGTCACATCGGGCAAGGGCCTCGCCCAGAGCTGGGGTGGCGAAATCCAGGAGATTCGCGCCGGCGACACGATCTGGTTCGCGCCCGGCGAAAAACACTGGCACGGCGCCGGCCCGGACACGGCAATGACGCATATCGCCATCCAGGAAGCGCTGGATGGCCGCGTGGCCGACTGGATGGAACAGGTCAGCGACGAGCAATATTCCGGCAAGGCGTAAGCTGATCAGAGGCGCTTCAGGCAATAGGAAAAATGCGCATGTGATTCGACCGTCAGAAACTCGAATTGCCAGCCGTAATCCTTGCAGAACTTGGTGACCGCCTCGACGACGCCGTAGACGATCGGCTTGACCGTGTTGCCGGTGCAGAAATCATGGCCGGCGATGCGCCCCGTCCGCTTCACCTTCCTCTCGCAAAGCAGCAGCTCCTGCCATGTGAGCTCGAACGAGTGGTCGGTGTCGATATAGGCCCAGTCGAGGAAATCATCCTCGAATTCGGCGAGTTTTTCGAGCGACGTGCCCTGCATCAGATGCAGCCGGCCGGCCTCGATCTCGGCCCCGAACTGCGTATGGATCGAATCGAGGCCGGAACTGTAGCGATCCATCGACCAGGGATCGATGAGGTAGAGCTGCGCCGGGCGGTTCTTTTCCAGAATCTCCGCCGTATATTCGCCGAAGGCCGCTCCCACCTCGACGCCGATGCCGCCGTTCGGGATACGATAGAGCAGTTCGCTGCGATCCGGCAGCAGCCGGGCGTTTTCCATATGACGGGCGCTGAGTGCCGTGCGCGGCATGCTCGCCCGCAGCGCCTGCCTTTCTTCACGTGTTTTCATCTCTGATCTCGGAATTGCGGGCGGCTGACGGCCCTGATGCGGTTCGAGGGGAACGTAGGAGCAGTCGGTGCGGATGACAACCGCATGACAGGAATTTGCTTCTTTCGTGTAAACCGCTAAGTTTCACCTGTGGACTGACGGAAGAGCCTCGGGAGGAGCGATTTCATGAGACGCATGTGGCCTGAAGAATTCAACGCCATTATCAGCGGAGCCGAGGAGGTGATGCTGGAATTACCCGCCGAGGCCGGCGAAGCGCCGTTGCGCCGCAAAGCGCTGAAGGCGCGCATCACCATGGAGGATTACGAGCGGATCTGGCCGCTCGCCGAGATGCGCTTCCGCCTTGGCGAGGAAAGTTTCGCAGGCAAGGCCATCACCCTGATCACAACCAACCCTCACTACCACGCCTGGCATCCGAAGGACGGCGGCAGCGTCGACGCCGTGTCGGAGAGCGGCCGCCATTACAAGACCGATTATATCGTCGTGCACTTCCTGCTCGACGATGTGAGGGAAACATCCCCCGCCTGAGCTTTCAGGCCCGGTGCGGCCGGAAGCCGCACCGGCTTATCCTGAAGCCGAGTTGACCCCGACGCTGATGACAACGGCGGCGATATCGTTAAGTTCGGCGAAAATGTTCTTTCGAAATGGAGGCTCCCGTGACGGGCAATGTGCTGGATATCCCTGTCAAGACAGTGGATGGTCGTGAAACCACGCTCAACGAATACAAGGGCAGGGTGCTCCTGATCGTCAACGTCGCCTCCAAATGCGGGCTGACGCCGCAATATGAGGGGCTTGAGAAACTCTATGAGGAAAAGCGCGAGCGCGGCTTCGTCATCGCCGCTTTTCCCGCCAACGACTTCAAGGGCCAGGAGCCCGGCACCGACGCCGAGATCCTCGACTTCTGCACTCTCACCTATGACGTCAAATTCCCGATCTTCTCGAAAATCTCCGTCAAGGGCGAGGCCCAGCACCCGCTTTACCGGCAATTGACCAAGTCGGGTGTTGCGACGACAGGCGACGGCCCGATGCGCGAACGCCTGAAAGCCCACGGCATATCAGGCGGCGACGAGGACGACATCCTCTGGAACTTCGAAAAATTCCTGATCGGCCGCGACGGCAAAATCGCCGCCCGCTTCGCGCCTGATGTGACGGCGGATGATTCGCGCCTGGTTTCCGCGGTGGATAAAGAACTGGCGAAGGGATGAACGCCCCGGGCTGCCAAGCGCGTCTGGACTGCGGTGATTTACGAAGAGGCTGAACAGGATCTTCAGATCCCGAGCACGGTCACAAGCGGGGGCGTGAAGTCCTTGAAGCCCAGTCTCGGCCAATCGCATCTTTCGTCGAATCTCGTCTTCGGTACGTGGCGCTGACAGTTCGGCTTCGTCTTGAATGCATATCCGGGCAGGCTGACATATGTGGCATGCGGCGCGCAAAGCGCGATCGCAATGCACAGCGTCAATGCGGAGCTGAGAGCCCTCATGGCACACCTCCAGGCGTCATAAGTCTCCAAGCGTGGAGACTTTCCGGGCGGCGAATTCTCTCACTTTTGCCTGCCCTCATCCATTCGCCCAATAGGAGGTGGCCCGGCGGCCGGAGTAGTCCGTTTTGGTGGAGCTGGCTTTCATGCGGTGCGCCGTATCGGAAACGGCCGGGCGTGTGGCTGCTGCGCCAGGACGTTCTGTCGGCTGCCGCTCCGATTCGGGCCGCCCGGCAGCGGTCGAGAATTTGCGCGATAAGCGACGGGCGGTGACAAAAAAACCCGCGCCGATGCGTCTGATGGTGCCGCGACGGCAACGAGTCCGGTCCTTGCTCTATCCGCCATATAGCTCGGCCAGGTTGGCAGACCGTAGCCGGGTCTCATGGGCCAGGCCGGGGATGTGGGCCGTCTGAAATCAGGCTCCAGAATGCATTGTCGCGAGACAATGTTTCAAACTCCGCCAGGGCGCCAAGCCGTTGGAAATCGGCTTCGGAAGCGTGTCTGTTTGCCCAGCGCAAACAATCCATGAACTTAACTTCGCGTTCTCCGTCGCTCATCGGCGCTTCGATCGAGCCTTTGGCGTGGAGGCGGGACTTGCTGTAGATGCGGCCGTTCCGCGTCGTGACGGTGACGACGTGCGGCAGGCGCTCTACGCCTTTTTCTTCTTCGGGCGAATAAGACTGCATTTCGATGCGCGGCATAAACTCCCGAATTTCCGGCCGCTGGATCTCCTGTCGCGTAAAGTCCGAAAGGCTGAGGGAACCTTTCAGGAAGGCCGTCGCCAGGCAATATTGCATCGAGAAGCGGGCCTGCATCTCGTCGGCGGGGGTGGGATAGGCGAGGTTGCGGGCGGCGGATATGCCGACTTTGGTCTCGATCCTGACGATATCATCGGCCGCAAGCGCATGCTCCTGCTTTAGATCCAGAAGCGCGTCGATCGCGCGATGGGTCGAGGCGCAGCAGGGATGGCGCTTGGTCACCAACCCCCGGCTCTCGATGATATGCGTCTCGTCGAATGTCAGGCCTTCCCAGCCGTGGGCTTCGTCACCCCCGAAAAGATCGAGGAAGCCTTGCCGCCGCTCGAGAATATCAGGCCGCCCGCTCATGCCGGCAAGCGCCATGCGCACCGCATCCACCGCATTGCGCGCGGCGATGCCCGCGTGAAGCGGCTTGGCGGTCGTGCCGAATTGTCCTTTCGGGCCGCAGGCGAAGCTGGTCGCGAGGCTCATGGCCGCGGCCGTGACCTCTTTGCCGGCGCCGAGAAGCCGTGCCACGCCGGCCGCGGCTCCGATGCCGCCAACTGTGGCGGTCGCGTGCCAGCCCCTGTTGTAATGAGAGGGATTGACGCCAAGGCCGATGGCTGCCTGCGCTTCCAGCCCGGCCAAATAGGATTCGAGAAAACGTCTTCCACTCGTGACCGCGCCGCTCGTGAGAACCGCCAACAATGCAGGCACCAGCACTGCGGAAGCGTGTGCCCTTGCCGGATGGAAATTGTCATCGAAATCGAGCGCGTGAGCAGCCGTTGCGTTGATGAGCGCTGCAAGCGAGGCCGAGGCGGAGCCGCCGGTCACGAGGCGCGCCTCGCCGCCTTGGGCGATTTCCCGGTCGAAGGCGCGGGTGAGCGCGGCGACGCTTTCATCGTTCCTGCCGGCGATCATACAGCCGATGGTGTCGACCGCGGCATCCCTTGCCCTGTCCATGGCGAGGCTTGAGAACGTGGTTCGGGACAGAACCTGTTCCGCGATCTTCTGGAGAATGGTGGCCATTGACGAAAGTCTTTCCGTGAGTTTGGTTCCTTCGCGGAAAATGTTCAACTTTCTGCAAGCCCGCAATCTTATGCGGTTTGCGGGTAGTGCTATCGATATCGGAGATAGAATGGTACGCGACGCGAGTGCGGCGATCAGCTTGAAACATATCGAGGCCTATGACGCTATCGCCGCGACAGGCTCGACGATTGCCGCCGCCGCCGAGCTCGGGATATCGCAATCGAATGCCAGCCGCCTGTTGCAGCAGTTGGAGGACTATCTCGGGGTTCGGCTCTTCGAACGGGAAAAGAACCGGCTTCAACCGACCCGCGAAGGGCTGGAGCTCGGCCCGGAAATCCGTGCCATTTCCGACCGATTGCGCGCCTTGAAAACTGCGGCGGCGGAGCTTGAGAGCGGTCGCTCGCGCGAGATCATGCTGCGGCTTGCGTTCCCGGCCAGTCTCTCATCGACGCGCGTGCCCAAGATGCTGCGCACATTCCTGGCCGCCAACGGCCCGGTGCGTATCGAGGTGGCATCCGGAAGCTATCTTGCCATCGAACGCATGGTTGTTGACGGAGAAGCCGATATCGGTTTCACGCGTTTGCCGCTGACGACGCCCGGCCTCAGGCAGGAGCGGATCATACCGTCACATGTGACTTGTGCGCTTCACGAGGGCCACGCTTTGGCCGGACGCTCGTCGCTTTTGATCGGCGACCTGAAGGGACAAGATCTGATCGTCCTCAATCGCGAGAGGCCCGTCAGGCATCAGTTGGAGGCACTGTTCTATCAGCACGGGCTGCGGCAACGCCCGCTTCTGGAGGCGCATTCCGTTGCAAGCGCCTGTGCGCTTGCCGCCGAAGGCCTCGGCATAGCCCTGGTCGGAGACCTCATCGCGCGTGAATATGCCGGCCAGCCGCTCCATCTGATCCCGCTGAAGCCGGACCTGCCGGTGACCTACGGTCTCGTCAGCAGCGAAAGGAATCCGCTTCCAAAGGTTGCGGGATTATTCCTGCAATCGATCGCCGACTGGCCGCAATGACCGACCCTGCCCGACGAGGTGCCATTTCATGAATATCAAACAGCTCGAAGTGCTGCGTACATTGCTCGCGACCGGATCGACCATAGCCGCCGCCAAGGCCATGGGGCTCAGCCAGTCCGGTGTAAGCCGCATCCTGCAGCAACTGGAAAAGGATCTTTCGATCACGCTGTTCGTGCGTGACAAGGGCCGGCTGATCGCAACGCCCGAGGCGATCGTCCTTGCCCGCGATGCCGAAAACGTCCTTCTCGCCGTCGATCGGATGACTGGTCATGCGGAGGATCTGCGCAAGGGGGCATCGGGACCGGAGATCGTGCGGATCGGACTGCCGAGCAGCATGTGGGAGAATTTTGCGCCTGCGATGCTTCTCGACTATGTGCGCGAATTTCCGGGCGTGCGGATCGAGACATTCTTCGAAACGACCACGGCGATCAGCAAGCTGGTCGAGGAACGTGTCATCGACATCGGCTTCCTGCGCATGGAGGGGGAGACTGGACCCGGCATTGAGATCGATCGCGTGGCGAAGGGAGAGAGCGTCTGCGTCATCCCTAGGGATCATCCGCTGGCGGAGCTGAGCGAGATCACCATCAAGAACCTGCGCAACGTACCGCTCGTCCTCATCGGGCGGCAGCGGCCGAATCGGATGGCGCTGGATCAGGAGTTCAAGCGCGCCGGCGTCACGCAGATGGTCAAGATCGAGACACATACCAACAGTTCTGCCTGCGCTTACGTTGCGCACGGCCTGGGTGTCACGATCATCAGCAGCTTTTACGCAAACCTCTATCGCCATCTGCCTGTGATCCAACGGCCGTTCATCCCGACGGCCAAGCAGGAGTTCGGCTTGGCACGAGCGGCCGGTGTCCCGCTGTCGATCGCGGCACAGGGATTGAGCAACGCATTGAAGAAACAGATCGAGTTTTCACAGAAAACAGATTGATTTCATGTCATTAGAGGCATGAGTAAACATTCTGATCGATGTCGGCCTCTCCTCCGACTCTGCATAAACATATGACGATTACGCATAATATTGCGCCTCTTTCGTCAATCCCTCATAGTTTGACCCAACGAAATCGATGGCGGCCGACAGAAAAGCGGCTGCCGATCGTGGGGAACCAATGCTGAGATTCATCCTAAGCCGTCTGGTGATGGCGCTTCCGACGATCGTGCTCGTCTCCGTGACGGTTTTTGCACTGATCCGTTTCATTCCGGGCGATCCGGCCGCCCTGATGCTGGGCGACATGGCGCAGCCCGATCAGATCGCCGCCATGCGCATCGAGCTCGGTCTCGACCGGTCGCTGCCGCAGCAATTTCTCATCTGGGCCGGCAATGCCCTGCATGGCGACTTCGGAAAGTCGATCGTGAACGGGGAGGCGGTCTTGCCGCTGGTGGCGTCGCGTTTTCTTATCAGCGCCGAGATCGTCGTCATCGCCGTGCTCCTGGCGAGCCTCATTGCCGTGCCGGCGGGCGTGATCGCCGCATGGCGGCAAAATAGCCTGACGGATCTGGCGCTCGTCGGTGGTGCAACGATCCTGCTGTCGATCCCCACATTCTGGCTGGGGCTGCTGCTCCTGCTGTTTTTCGGGCTGACGCTCGGCTGGCTGCCGGTCCTCGGCTATGTGTCGATCGGAGACAATCTGGTTGGCGGCCTGCTCTATCTGGCCCTGCCTGTCATGACGCTGGTCATTCACGAAATGGGTGTGCTGATCCGCATGGCGCGCGCCTCCGCGCTCGAGGTCCTGCGTCTCGATTATATCACCCACGCACGCGCCAAGGGACTGTCTGAAAGTGCCGTCCTGTGGCGTCACACCTTCAAGAACGCCTTTGGTCCGACCTGGACGATGATCGGTCTGATCCTCGGCAATCTGCTCGGCGGTATTGCCGTCATCGAGACGGTGTTCACGATCCCCGGTCTCGGCCGGCTGATGGTCGACAGCATATTCGCTCGCGACTATCCGGTCATCCAGGGCTGTCTGCTCTTCGTTTCCCTTTCCTATGTGCTGGTCAATCTCGTGGTCGATCTGCTCTATCCCCTGTTCGATCCCCGGGTGGTTGCCGAATGAAGACGTTCACTCTCAACGGACTGGTCGGCGGCATCCTGATCGCCATCCTTCTGATCACCGCCGCGACCGGCATCTTCTGGACGCCCTTCGATCCGATGAAGCTCTCTTTCACGGCAAGGCTCGCTGCCCCGAACGCCCAGCATCTGCTCGGAACGGATGAGTTCGGACGCGACGTTTTGAGCCGGCTGATGGTCGGCGCCCGGGCGAGTGTCTGGATCGGCTTCCTGACCGTGTGTTTCGCCACGCTATGCGGCACGATGATCGGCCTTACCAGCGGTTACGCGCGCGGCTGGGTGGATGGCGTGATCATGGCGATCAACAATGCGCTTCTTGCCTTTCCGGGCATGCTTCTCGCCCTTGGCCTGCTCGCGGTCTTCGGCGCCAACCAGTATGGCATCATCTTCGCGCTCGGCATCGCCTATACGCCATCGATGGCCCGTGTCGTACGCGGCACGGTTCTGTCGCTGCGTGAACGCGAATTCATCGAAGCCTCGCGCGTGATGGGCAATGGTGAACTCTACACGATGTTCCGCCACATCCTGCCGAATTGCGTTGCGCCGATCACCGTCCTTGCGACGTCGATGTTCGGCTGGGCCATCCTGTCGGAAAGTGCTCTCTCCTTTCTCGGGCTCGGCGTGCCGCCGCCGGCGCCGACCTGGGGCAACATGCTTGCCGCCGGCCGTCCGCTGATCCAGCAGGCCGTCTGGCTCGGTCTTTTCCCCGGCCTCTGCATCGCGCTGACGCTGCTCGGCATCAATCTTCTGGGCGATGCGCTTCGCGACAAGCTCGACCCGCGCATGAGGGGCCTGAAATGACGACGGATACTATGCTCAGCGTTCGCAACCTCTCGCTCGAAGTTGCAGGAACCGGCCACAAGGTAGTCAAGGACATCAGCTTCGACATCGCAGCCGGCGAGATCTTCGGCATCGTGGGCGAAAGCGGTTCCGGCAAGACATTGGCGACCCGCGCGCTGATCTCGCTTTTGCCGCCTGCGATCCGCGTTACCGGCGGATCGGTCGCCTACAAGGGCAGGGACGTCATGTCTATGCCGGATCGCGAGCTTCGCCGCCTGCGCGGAGCCGAGATCGGCGTGGTGTTTCAGGAGCCGATGACCTCGCTCAACCCGTCGATGACCATCGGCAGGCAGCTGGAGGAAGGCCTGATCCTCCATACGAAGCTTGCGGCGGAGGAACGCCGCGAGCGCATTCTCGACATGCTGCGCCGCGTCGGGATCCGCGATCCGGATGGGGCGCTGACCGCCTATCCGCATGAGTTTTCCGGCGGCATGCGCCAGCGCATCATGCTTGCCTCGGTCATGCTCTTGAAGCCGGCGCTGCTGATCGCCGACGAACCCACGACCGCGCTCGATGCCGTGATCCAGCGCGACGTCATGGAACTGATGGTGGACCTGACGCGCGCCGAGGGTACTGCGGTCCTGCTGATCAGCCACGACCTGCCGATGGTGGCGCGCTATACCAGCCGCATCGTGGTGATGGAAAAGGGCGCGATCGTCGAGCAGGGGCGGACGGAAGATTTGCTCGATGCGCCTCGGCATCCCTATACCAGAAAGCTCCTGTCTTCCTTGCCGTTCCGAAGTGCGGCGCGGGCGATCGATGCGAACAGGGCGCCGATGGTGTCGGCGCGCAATGTCGTGGTCGACTATCCCGGTCGCAAGTCGCTGCTCAAGAAGGGCAAGCCGAAGCGTGCCCTGCACGGCGTCAGCATCGATATCCACGAAGGCGAGGTTGTTGCGCTTGTCGGCGGCTCCGGTTCGGGCAAGACGACATTCGGGCGTACGATCGCGGGTCTCGTTAGGGAAAGCAGCGGTCAGATCCAGTTTCGCGGGAAGTCGCGCGATGAAGACTGGAAGAGCTTCCGGCTCGATTGCCAGATGGTCTTCCAGGATCCGTACTCCTCTCTCGATCCGCGTATGACGATCCTGTCCCTGGTCGAGGAGGCGCTGCGGCTGGTCCCCGGTCTCGACTCCGCGGCCAAGCGCAAGCGTGCGCTGGAGACGCTCGACGAAGTCGGCCTGAGCGCGGCCTATGCCGATCGCTACCCGCACGAGCTTTCCGGCGGCCAGCGGCAGCGCGTGGCGATTGCCCGGGCAGTGGCGCGGCGCCCCCGTTTTCTCATTGCCGATGAACCGGTCTCCGCGCTCGACGTCACCGTCAGGGCTCAGGTGCTCGAGCTCTTCTCCGAATTGCAGAAGCGGCACGGCTTTTCCTGCCTGTTCATCAGCCATGATCTCGGCGTCGTCGAGCAGGTCGCCGATCGTGTCGTCGTCATGCAAGACGGCAGGATCATCGAGGAAGGAGACCGCGACACGGTTTTCGATCATCCGAAGGAAGCCTATACGCGCCGGCTTCTCTCGGCCATTCCCGCCCTCGATCAGAACGACAAGGGCGGCGTCACTCTCAAATGGCGCCTGGAGACGTAACGTGGAAACGCTTTCGAATTCCCACGCGATCGCCGAACGGCTGGCGGAAATCTGTAACGCCCAGCCCTTCGTGACACGATTTTCGGTTCGCAATCTGAAGACCGGCGAGACCATCGAACGCGGCGCCGATGAGGAAACTCCTTCGGCCAGCACCCGCAAGACCTCGATCATGATGGCGGCGCTCAAGGCCGTGCATGAAGGGCGGCTCGATCTGAACGAGCCGATCACTTATGAGGCCCGCCTCGCCGAGGAAGTGGCGAGCGGCATGTTCCGTTACCTGACGCCTGGGATCGTGATCTCCTTGCGCGACGCGATCACCGGCATGATGGTGCTCAGCGACAATGTCTGCACCAAAATGGTGTTCGAGCGGCTGACGCTGGAGGAGGTCGACGGTTACTGCAAGTCGATCGGCCTTGCCGGCACCCATCACCGTTTCCTCATCCCGCCGCTCGCGCTCTCGCCCGATCACGCGCTGAAGTCGGTAACGACGACCACGGCGCGCGACCAGACCATGCTTCTGCAGATGATCCTCGATGCGCAGACGTCGCCTGCCGTGCAGGAACGGCTCGGCACTTCGGCCGAACTCAGCGCCTATGCGTTGCAGACATTGAAGAACCAGATCCTGCGTTATGCCATCCCCTCGCGCCTGCCGTTCGGCACAGTGGTGGCGCACAAGGGCGGGACCGGCAAACGCGGCCGCATGAACGCCGGCATCGTCTACCGCGACGGCACGCCCTTCTACATCATCTCCGCCTATACCGACGAGGTTCCGCAGGTCATGCCGGACGGTACCCCCGGTTACACAATGTCATTGGAGACGATCGGCCGGCTTTCGCGCGCCTGCTGGGACGGCTTTTTCCAATAATGATCAACAACAGAAAGAGGGTAGAGCAATGAAAAGATTTCTTCTCGCAGGCGTCGCCCTGCTGGTGCTTGCTGGTGGCGCCGCTGCACGCGACATCACGATTGCGCAAAGTTCCGATCTGCGCAGCGCCAATCCGGGCGTCAACCGTGACGGCAATACCGATGGCGTGATCCTGCACATCGTCGAAGGGCTTGTCGGCTATAACAACAGCGGTGAAGTGAAGCCGCTGATCGCCAAGAGCGTCGATACCTCTGCGGACGGGCTGACTTACACGTTCAGGCTTCGGACCGACGTCAAATTCCACAACGGCAAGCCGCTCACCGCAGACGACGTGGTGTGGAATTGGACACGTTATCTGAAGCCCGAGACGAAATGGGCCTGCCTGTCGGACTTCACCGAAGGCGGTGCGGCGCATGTGACCGGGGTGGAAGCAGTCGACGCATCGACTGTCGAAATCAAGCTCGAAAAACCCTCGGCCGTTTTCCTCGGGCTGATGTCGCGTCCGGAATGTGGCTATACCGGCATGATCTCGCCTGAGTCCCTTGCGGCGGATGGCAGCTTCACCAAGCCCATCGGCACCGGACCGTTCATGTGGGACGAATGGAAGAAGGGCGAGTATATCCACCTCAAGAAATTCGCCGATTACGTTTCGCCGGCCAATGACGGCAAACCTGACGGCATGGTCGGTTCCAAACGGCCGCTCGCCGACGGCATCAAGTTCATGATCATCCCCGATCCATCGACCGTAAAGGCCGGCTTGGAATCGGGCGTGCTCGACACGGCCGAACTCTCGCCTGATCTCATTCCGGAGTTCAAGTCGAACCCGAATATGCAGCTCATCATCGCACGCAACAACGGCAAGAACCTGTTCTACATCCAGACACGCGACAAGGTGCTCGGCAATCCGCATATTCGCCGCGCCATGGCGATGGCGCTCGATCTCGACGAGCTGGTGGCCGCCGCATCCAACGGAACCGGCGAAGCGAACGGGTCGATGGTGTCGCAGGATTCCGTCTATTTCGACGCGACCCAGAAGCAGCGTCCGCCTTATGATCTGGAGGCTGCGAAAAAAGAGCTTGCCGCGGCAGGTTACAAGGGCGAGCCGATCTCGATCATCGCCAACAAGCGCGGCAACGTGCCGAGCTTCCCGGCCGCTGTGATGGCCCAGGCGATGCTGCAGCAGGCCGGTCTCAACGTACAGATCGAGGTCCTCGACTACGCCACCCAGGTCGATCGCCGCCGGTCGGGCAACTATCAGATCATCTCGCAATCGGTCGCGCCGCGTCTCGATCCGGCCCTGATGTATTCCTTCTATGTTGGCGACAAGGACAAGAACGCCTCGCTGATGTGGGATGATCCGAAGGCGATCGAGCTGATGAAGGCTGCCTATGTCGAGGCCGATCAGACGAAGCGGCAGAAGATCTTCGACGAGTTCCACGAACTGATGCTGAAGGAGATGCCCGGCATCTTCCTCTACGACATGGTCGATGTCTGGGGCGCCACGAAAAAGCTGAAAGGCCAGCCGGTCTGGCAATCGAACGCCCGTCTCTGGGAAGTGTCGGTCGACTGAAGTCCTGACCCGCGCCGCCGGCGGACGGCGGCGCGGGCAACTCAATTCCTGCGGAAAGTACGGCGCCCTGGCGGCGAACGGCTTCCTGCGCCCGAATGGCGCCGGCACAATACGAGGACGAGCGATGGACCACGATGCAGTGCAATCGATTGCCGCAACGATCGAAGCGATGAAGCCGGAATTCGCGATGCTGAGCGACGGCATCTGGGATTTCGCCGAGCTGAAGTTCGAGGAGAAACGCTCGTCGGAACTGCTGGCCAAGACGCTCGAGGACAACGGCTTCTCCCTTCGGCGCGGCATGGCGGGCATGGAGACGGCTTTCGTCGGCGACTTCGGTTCCGGCAAACCGGTCATCGCCTTTCTGGGCGAATTCGATGCGCTGGCCGCAATGAGTCAGGTCGCGGACACTGCCGCGCACAAGGCTCTGGTCGACGGCGCCGCCGGACATGGCTGCGGTCATAATCTGCTCGGCGTCGGATCGCTGATGGCAGCCATTGCGCTCGCCCGATACATGAAGGCCAACAATCTACAGGGGACCGTCCGCTATTATGGCTGCCCCGGTGAAGAGGGCGGCTCCGGCAAGACCTTCATGGTGCGTGCCGGTCTATTCGACGACGTCGATACGGCGCTGACCTGGCATCCGGCGCCGTTCAATGGGGTGCGCTCGACCAACAATCTTGCGGTCATCGAATATTACTACCGTTTCAAGGGCATCGCCGCGCATGCGGCGAACGCCGCCCATCTCGGCCGGTCGGCGCTCGACGCGGTGGAGTTGATGAATGTCGGCGTCAATTTCCTGCGTGAGCACATGCCGCAGGACTGCCGCGTGCATTATGCGATCACCGATACAGGCGGTAAGGCGGCAAACGTCGTCCAGGCAAGGGCCGAGGTGTTGTATCTGATCCGCGCTCCGGAAATGAAGCAGGCGCTCGATCTTGCCGAACGCGTCGAGAAAGTGGCGCGCGGCGCCGCCATGATGACGGAAACGGAGGTGGAGATCGTCTTCGACACGGCTTCGACCAATCTCTTGCCGAACATCACACTCGAAACCGCCATGCACGTAAATATGACGGCGCTCGGGCCGATCGCCTTCGACGAGGCGGATCTTGCCTTTGCCAGGTCGATCCAGCAAACCTTTACCGACGAAGCGATCAGGAGCAGCATCCGGCTTTATCAGATCAAGGGCGATGTCTTTTCCAACGCGAAGATTGACGGATCGACACCACTGCATCTCGGCCTGCGTGAGTTCGAGGGCCATTCGCATTTCCGTGCGGGTTCAACAGACGTCGGTGACGTCAGCTGGGTGACGCCGACGGCGCAATGCTGGACGCCGGCCTGGGCGATCGGCACCAACCCTCACACCTGGCAGGTCGTCGCCCAGGGAAAGAGCGCAGCCGCTCACAAGGCTATGGCGCATGCTGCAAAGGCGCTTGCGACAACCGGGCTCTCGCTGATGACGACACCCGAACTTCTGGCCGCGGCCAAGGCCGAATGGGCAGACAAGACCGAAGGGCAGGCGTATATCTGCCCGATACCCGACCATGTGATGCCCGGATCGGTTCATAGCCGGTAATGCGGTGAAACGATTGCGCTTGAGTGCCGCCAAGCTGTTCCTGTTGCCGAGGCGAGTCGATGGCAAAACAGGCGAGCTCGTTCGCGCAAACATCGATGAAGGCTGGCGACCGGCGCCCCCGCTTGTCATATAACTGAAAAACTTCTGACCTAACGAGGCTTTCAGCTTTTCGCTGAATGCAGCCATCGATTGGGAGTAACGAGATGTTGGAACGAGTTGGCAACGGATCTGAGGCCATCGTACTGAACCTTGGCTCCGAAGACGTGACCCATCGTCCGGCATCTGCGAAAACCCTCGACGCCAGCGAAATACGCAAGATCGCTCCGGCCGGCGACGGGCAGGCGATCGACGTCTCCGCCGTGCGGTTGGGCTTCGTCGGGTCTACGCCGACCAAAAGCGCGATACTGGTCGATGCAAAGGCAAGCACGACCGAAACCGGTTCGGGCGCCGATCTCAAGGTCGATCTCGATGGTTTGAAGAAGGTTGCTGCTTCCGAGTTCGGCAGCACGGTGCCCAACAATATCACYCACCTGTTCAATCCGACGATCCAGGCGATGGCCAACCAGTTTTATGGGGRAGACAGCGCCGAGGTCCGCGATCAGTTCAAGGCCGACGTCAAGGCGCTTCTCGGCCCGCTGCTCGACAAGRTCGGCGCSGGAGAAATCGGGATCGGCGACCTCGCCGGCAATCTGGAGCGCCTGACRTCGCGGTTGGCGGCWCCSGGCGGCAAGGAAGTCTGGGGCTACCGYCATGCGGTGCAGACGGCCCTCGAAGGCCTCGTCATGGGCGCCAGCCTGGTCTCGAAGTTGCCGGCCAATSCCGAATGGRACAAGAACGTCTCGCCGCTGCCCTCCAGCAATCTCGCCAGCTATTCGTTCAACGACGTCATGGCGGCGATCATGGTCGCCACCGGCCTGGCCGGCAAGGGGATCGCCGCGACSGGCGGTTCCGACAGTCGTTTCTTCATCGGCAGCGGCGGCGATGCCTGGATCGCCGAGCGCATGTTCGGCACCAAGGACAATGGCTGGAGCAAGACCATCCAGGCTCTCGACCTGCCTTATATCGACAGCGAATATCTGACATCGAGCCTCGAGAAGATGGGACTTGTCATATCGGGCTCGGATGCCATCGAGCCGGTCGTCGAGCGGCCGATCGACGACAGCGACGTCCTGGAAAGCAAGGTGCTGCGCGGCTACGCTCCGTCGACCGCCTATGAGCCGACGCTGAAGAAGCTCGACGAACTCAAGTACGGCATTCTCGGCGAGGCCGTGAAGAACGTAAACCGGGATTTCGTCGCGCCCGACAATATGGACCACCTCGACCAGTTGACGCCCGAGCAGAAGGCGACGCTGCTCTACGATCTCATCGAGATCAAGCAGCAGTTCAACGGCTATATGAACCAATATGGCGATAGCGTTCCCGATGGCGAGCGTGTCGGCAAGGACCTCGACGCACGGATCGAAAAGCTGACGGCCGATCCTGCGACGCAGCAGCATCTCTCGGACATCTTCGCGAGCGGTATGAAGGAATATCTGCAGCGCCCGGAGAATTCCGATCTGCTCACCAACATCGAAGACGCCTATCTGATCGATATCGGCGGCGGCAAGGCGATCGACCGGGCGCTCGGCGCCGGCAAGAGCTTCGAAGACGCCCTGAAGGATTATTATTCCGAGCTCAACACGCTCGTCGATCTCCTGCCTCAAGACTATATCGATGCGCATCTCGGCGCCGCGAACGTCACCTTCGCCAACATCGTCAAGGAACACTATATCGGCGACGGCCAGGGCGTCGATCTCCAGCCGTTGCTGTCGGGGCCGGATGATGCCTTCGTGCCCGGTGCGACGAATGACGCCATCAGCCAGCTGGCAAACAAGTTCGCAGAGGATTTCATCAGCAAGAACGGCCCGGCGGACGGCGGCGAGACACTGAAACAGAACCTCGCGCAGGACATAGCCCGCGACGTCGACGGTGTGCTGCGCATGGTGCGCGGCGGCATGAAGCTCGACGACGCACTCGCCTCCTTCAAGGATTCGCTCGATCTGCCGCGCCAGACCCGGACACCCGCCGGCATCGATGCCGAGGTGTATAAAGCCGGCCTCGTCCATGCCGTCCAGATGCTCAGCATGTCGAGCGTGCTGGTGGCGCGCGGCCTCGGCGTGGGCGGCAAGTGGACGCCGGCCGATATCGCGGCTGCGGTCGGCTCGGCCACACAGATCGTCGGCATGACGATGGAGGGGCTCGGCAAGAACCTCGACGTTGCCGGCAAGCCGTTCAGCGCCTTCGGCAATGAGCCGGGCAGTTGGGGCAGGGGTATCTCCATGAGCTTCTCGCCCAAGACGATGGAAGCGGCGGGCAAGATCCTCGGCGCGGCCGGCGGCCTCGCCATGGCGGGCCTCGGCTTCTACTCGGCGTCGCGGTCGATGAAGGCCGGCGACCGCGCCAAGGGCGCGCTCGAAATCATCGGCGGGATTGCCGGCACCGGCAATGCGCTCATCGGCTTCTCCGAGGCGATGCTCTATCTGACCAATGCCATGTCCCGCGCCTTCTCGGGGCTCGGAACCGTGGCGCCCGAAGTGGTGACCATCTTCAGCAATGCCACCAAAGCCGGCCTTGCCGCGGCCGGACTGGTCACTGGCCTCGTCGCCTCAGGCGTCGGGCTGGCGCTCGGCCTCTGGGATATGGCCAATGGCGTGAAGAAGCTCGACAAGATGGAAAAGCAGCTGAACGAGAAGCTGGAGCGGTACATGGGCGAGTCCGTGCATCTCGAATTCCGGCCGGATCCGTCGTTCATCTGGTGACGACGCATTGCGGCCTCGCTCGTCGAGGCGATCGCCGTCCTTCCCGCGCAAATCTCTCTGTTGTTGATCGTTCAAGGCACGTGAAGCGCGCCGGAGCAGGCGCGTCACCGCTCCCGCAATTTCCTCAAGCTGTCCAATTTGCGCACGAAACCGGTAGGGGTTGGCCGATCTTTGCATCCCAGACTTGAATTATTTTTCAAAGGCCGTTCATATGGTGAATACAGGGTAAACGACCTCATCCGCAAAAAAAGCGGAAAAGAAAACAAAGGGAACGCATGTCATCGATCGCACCAGCATCCTCGGACAACGATACGGTTTCTTTTCTCCGGTTAAATGCCGATTCCAGTTCGAAATCCGAAAACTCCGCAAGCCAGGGCAAGACCACGAGCACCACGGTCAAGAAAACATCGCCTTTTGCCTCTGATGGGACGACGACGGCAGGCCTGACGATTTTTTCGTCGACATCGGCACAGACGACGAGCCCGAAGTTCGTTTCGCTTGCCGCTACCTCGAACGGCGATTCCAGCCCTACCGCGCCGATCCAGTCCGTCATCGATCTCCTGTTCAATTCCGATTTCATGAACGAAATCAACCAGGGCTTCATGGAAGGGCTGAAGGACAAGGACAAGTCCTTCGAAAGCATCGACGTCGTCAAAAACCCGCAGAATTATACTGCCGAGCAGAAGCTGATCATGTATCTCGATCTGCTTCAGACCAAGGCGACCTTCGGCAAATACAAGGACAGCCTCGGCGACAACCAGCGCGGCATCTATAACGACCAGGAGATCATCAAGGATCTCGACAAGTCGATCGCCATCCTCGGCTCGGACCCCGATGTCAACTCGCTGATGACGGAGAAGGCGCTGAAGGCCTTCAAGCTGATTTTTTCCGGTTATCGCGTCGCGCCGGCCGATACGAACAAGGATCCTGCCGACATCATCAACGATACGATCGCGCGCGACGAGAAGATGAAGGACCTGCGCCAGAAGGTCGAGGATGCCTTCGAGCACGATATCGTCAATGGTGGCCTGCTGAACGACGGCCTGAAAGCCGGCAAGGACGTCACCACCATTCTCAAGGAATATAATGCCGCGCTCGGCTTTTATTCCATGGTGCTTCCCGACGATTTCGTGAAGCAGCGCTCGGCGATCGCCGACAAGACCTATGCCGAATTCTTCGACAAGAACGTGCTGCCGACGATCTCCGATCCGACGACGGCGCTCGATGGCCTGATCCGGATGGGACTTGCAGGCGACAAGACCGAGCGGGAGTTGAAGGGGCTGGGCTCCATCCTGCCGGTCGTGGATTCCGGCCAACTGCTCGGGCGCGGCGGCAGCCTGTTTGCCGATCTCAAGATCGACCTCGACGGTTTGAAGAAGGTTGCTGCTTCTGAGTTCGGCAGCACGGTGCCCAACAATATCACTCACCTGTTCAATCCGACGATCCAGGCGATGGCCAACCAGTTTTATGGGG